>DAIDLB010000199.1 GCA_027449725.1 Chlamydiota bacterium | reverse complement strand
CCCAAGTGTTAGAAGGAATAGACCAGGTGTGCTGCGAAGAGAGCGGCGAGGCCCCAGACGATGGGGTGGATTTTTTTTGCTTTGCGTGCGACTGTTTTCAGGAGGACATAGGCGATGAAGCCGAGGGCAAATCCCCAGTAGATGCTGAAGAAGAGCGGCATGGCGAAGGCTGTGATGAGAAAGGAGATGGCTTCCGGGAGGTTTTTCCAGTCGATCTGTTTGAGGTGGCAGGCGAGCAGCCCTCCGATGCCAAAGAGGATGGGCGCTGTGGCGAAGAGGGGAATCGAGGCGAGCGCCGGATAGAGGAAGAGGGCAGAGAGGGAGAGGAGGGCGATGGTGCAGCCGGCGATTCGGGTGCGGCCGCGGGCGTGGATGCCGATTGAGGATTCGGCGTAGAGCGAGCAGCTGGTGGTTCCGAGGAGTGCGGCGGCCATGCTTCCGATTCCGTCCGGGATGACCGCTTTGTTCAGGTTGCGGATGGTCCCGTCGGGTTTTAGCCAGCCAAGCTGGCGGGATAGCGCGTGAAGCGTCGCTCCGGCATCGAAGATTGCGATTAGGAGGATCGTGATGAGGATGATCCAGCTTTGAGGCTGCAGGATGACGGCGAAGGAGAGCTTGAACAGGGTCGGCTGCAGGGAAGGGGGAAGGGAAAAGAGCCCCTGCCATTCGGCTTCCCCGAAAAAGAGGGCTGCAAGCCAGCAGAAGAGGACGGGGATGAGGCAGCTGCCGGGAAAATGGAGCCGGTGGAGCAGGGCGAAGAGGACGAGTCCGATGAGGGCGATGAGCTGGCCGCTCGTGCCGAAGGTTCCCGGCGAGTAGATTCCGTTTGTGATTTCGACGATGCCGATCTGTTTGAACCCGATGGCGATGAAGAAGAGGCCGAGGCCTGCTGCGGCTGCGTGGCGAAGGGGGGAGGGGATGGCGAGGAGGATTTTTTGTCGCCAGCCGACGAGGCTCAGGAGAAATTGAGCGAGAGCTGCCCAGAAGACGAGCCCCAAGAGCTCCGGCCAGGCAAAGGCTTCTTTGGCGGTGAAGACGAGATAGGTCATGACGCTCAGGCCCGGTCCAAGGGCGATGGGAGCGTTGACAGTGAGAGAGAAAAAGAGCGTTGTGATGGCGATGGCGAGAATCGTCGCCGTTAGGCTTGAGCCGAATTCAATTCCTGCCAGGGAGAGGAGCTGGGGCGCAAGCGCAAAGAGATAGGCGATGGCAAAAAATGTCGAGAGGCCGGCGAGGATCTCGTGAGCCGTTTTTGCCATCAGTAGACGAAGGGGATCAGTTTATAGGGCACCTTTTGGCAATAGGCTTCCCAGGAGGGGCCGTATTTATCCAGGCACCTTTTGTCATGCCGCCAGGCGCGGTCGAGGAGAAGGCAGGTGAGGAAGAGGAGATAGAAGTAGGGGCTGAAGTGGACGAAGAGAGCGGGCACCGTCCAGAAAAAGGTGGCGAGGAGTTCCGGTACATAGTGGAAGTGGCGGGCGAGGCCCCACCAGCCGGAGGCGAGGAGGATCGACTCTTTCTTTTCGCCTTGTACCGTATGGTAGTTCGCCTGGATTAGATGCGGTTTTTTTCCCCAGACGAGGCATTCGCCTTTTTTCGCCCGCACCATTTGCCGCTGTCTGTCGGCGAGGTAGTTGATGGCGATGGATGCGGCTCCGAGGGAAAAGATCAGGGAGGCGAGGGAGAGTCCCAGGTGGTTTGGGTGGTAGACGAGATACATGGTGGGCGAGGTGTAGATGCAGGGGAGCCAGACGAGGCAGCCCCAGCAAATCATGAAGCCGGCCCTGTCGTGCATGATGTCGAGCGAGCGGAGATAGCCTGTCTCCCAGTAGAAGAATTTGGCCACATAGATGAGCTGCAAGAGGACGGCAACTGTCATCGAATCGCTCAAGCCGAAGAGCTCGCTTTGCTTGGCGGCGTAGGAGAGGAGGAGAAGCGGCCAGAGCATCATCCCAAAGCGGCAGTTGGTAAACTGTTTGACGTCCCATCCGAAGATGCGCGGATAGAGTTCGGTCCCCCAGTAGTAGTCGAAGATCGGGTTTCCGCTGACGCCGTGATCGCTGGAAGAGGGTTTGAATATTCCTTTTAAGTAGAGAAACAGGCAGAGGCCAAGCGCGCTGATGTTGAGGGCGCCGAGCATTGGGCCAAATTGGTCGAAGAGGATGGCGGGGGAAAAAAGTTGCAGGGGATAGGCGCAAAGGAAGAAGGCGAGAAGCGTGATGGCAAAGCAGGCAGGTCCGTTGGCGCGATAAATCGGAATGTTGCCTTTTGGCGTGACGGGCCCTTCAACCTGTTTTCCGGGGACAAGTTT
>DAIDLB010000198.1 GCA_027449725.1 Chlamydiota bacterium | reverse complement strand
TGCATATCAATAGCAGATATTTCTCCGGCCTTACCGCCTTTCGCGATTCGCGCGGCAGGATTCTCGCGAATCATCTCAACGGCAATATGCCCCAGCTTCAGAGCAGTGGCGCTGGTCACCGGAGAACCTTCTATAACTTTACTTCCTACCCCGTTTGACGCACCACAAACTCCTGGACCGATGGCATTAATCCCTTCCAAGATCATTTGTCGCCTCCGCGCACCCCTGACGCGCTTAAAATCGCATCATTCAATGCCGTTTCAACCGGTGAACTTGATCCAATGACTTCACGCATAAGAGAATCGTTGAAAACTGCCGTCGCGATTTCTTTTAATTCTCGAGGTGTTCCAAATAAATTATCCTCTCCAAATATCCGTCTCGTAATAGGATTCGTCAGACTATTCAAAACATATGCGCCTGTCACTCCACATGTTATCGTTATTGTTCCAACTAATGCAATTGAGAAGGCTGTGTGAGCAAAATCAGAACCACAGGCTCCGGGTGCATTCAACCATTCTAGTGGAGTACAAATCGGGGAGCAATATGGACGACAAAAATAATTGAACAGAGAAATCCCCAAATAAATCTTTGCTATCTGATTAACGATCTTATCTAAACGAAATCGGCTGCGAGCAGCGATTTGCGCCTGATGCAGATCGCTGGGTCTGCAATGAATAAGATATGACGCCTTAGCTTCATTTTCTCCAGGCATTCCAACTGAATTTTGTCCTAACGAAAGAACATTGATGTCTTGTAAAACCGAATTGTTCATGATAATTCCTTATACTATTACAAAATCATTATCTCAAATAATTGCAAGCGTTCGTGGTGACTAAGAAATCTGAACGCAACAAATAACCATCACCCCTCACTCAGCCTATCCAGCTTTTCAAGACATTCCTGAGAGAAAAACCTGCGTAAGTCGCCGCAACCAGAGGAAATGCAACACTATCTCCCGCCACAGCCGCAGAAGCCACCATTGCAGCTATAACCGCAGTATTGCCAGCAGCCATTAAGTTAGGCATAGCTCTCGGAGGAGCGTTGGGTGTGTATTTTCTTGCCGGCGTATTAGCAAGACCATCATAGACACCCTCATTCAAAGCAGCTACAGCCTTTTCCGCACATTCGACAGTCTTTCCAGCAGTCTCAAGAACAGGTCTTAAGATTGGATTCTGGCAATATGAATATAGTGCTTTACCCGCACCGACTAAAGACCCAACAAAAATTACGGTTACAGTAACCATCTGCCCTGCGCGGAGAACACACTCAAGACTTTCAGTAAAACCGGAGCAGGATTTATTATAGCCATCAAAAACCGGTTCAGTAACATAAAGCGCTCCACCGGCGATTCCAAAACATGCCGCAGATTTTGCTGCAACACTCACAAAAGAACGGAATTCCAATGAAGTCGAGCTGACTATTTCCTTTGCTGCTGTCTTCACAATTTCCGCACCATCCTGATAGAGGCCGGTGATGACGCCCTGTCTTTTTTGGTGATGAAAAATATCGATGGCGGCTTTACCTACAGCTTTACCGCCTGTCGCGATGCGCGTTACAGGATTATCGCGAATTACATCAACAGCAACATCCGCCAGCTTCAGAGCAGTGCCGCCTATTGTCGATGCACCTTCTACAACTTTACTTCCTACCCAATTTGCCGCATTGCTAACCCCTCGGCCAATAGCGTTTTCCTTCCAAAAACATTTGTCGATTCCATTTTGAAGTTTGTAAAAAAATCACAGCCGCTTATCGACCGTCTCCGTCCTGTTTTTTGTGTTTAGACGCAAAGGCGGCTGAAAAGAACAGGAAATCCTAAGCAAAGATGACGATTTATTCAATCAGATAGAAATAATTTTAAAATAGAAAGCCGAAAAATTCCTAATTCCCCTGCTCGAAATCTTGCAGAATGAGTTCTTTTAGCTTTTCCTGATCGAGCTCTTCGATATTGAGCCAGCGGAAGAGCGGCTCTTTCCGAAACCAGGTGAACTGCCGTTTTGCGTATTGACGCGACGCCTTTTTGAATTGGGCGAGGAACTGCTCGCGGTCTTCTTTGGTTTGCCTGCTGTCGAGGAATTGGAGCGCCTGGCGGTAGCCGATCGCCTGGGAGGCGGAGGAGTTGAGGCGGAGTCCTCGGGCGTCCATCTCTCTGACCTCGTCTAAAAAGCCCTTTTGGATCATCTCCTCGCAGCGCATCTCGATGCGGGCGTAGAGCTTTTCGCGCGGGTAGTAGACGAACCAGCAGCGGAAGTCATACTCCCGCTCTTCTTTCGCGGAGGACTTGGGAAAATCGCTCACCCGTCTTTCCGAGAGGGCCATGATCTCTAAAGCGCGGACGACTTTATGCTGGTCATGTTCGGAGATCGTCGCGGCATAGTCCGGGTCGAGCATTTGGAGCCGCTCGTAGAGCACTTCGACGCCGAGCTCCGCGACCTGCTTTTCGAGCTGCTCTCGCACCTCGGGGATCGAGGGGGGGCCGGCCGGCGGGCCGTATAGAAGGGAATGGATGTAAAATCCGGAGCCGCCGACGAGGATCGGCACATTGTCTCTGGAAATGATATCCCGGATCGCCTGCGTCGCTTCTTCGTAGTATTGGGCGACATTGAAGGACTCTTCCAGATCGCAGATATCGATCATGTGGTGGGCGATGAGAGCTCTTTCTTCCGGGGACGCTTTGGCCGTTCCGATATCGAGGCCGCGGTAGACCTGCATCGAATCGGCCGAGATGATCTCTCCTCCAATCGCCTGGGCGAGAAGGAGGGAAAGCTCCGTTTTGCCCGACGCGGTCGGTCCCGCCAGGACAATGACCCTCTTCTTGCGGCTCCATTGGGGGATCCGCTCCTTTTGCGGAAGGAGAAGTGAAGAGCCCGCTTGTTTCATTCTCGGGGAGTGTGCTGCAATGCTTCCTGCTCGGATTCAAAAATCTGCAGGATCCTGTCGAACCCGGCCAGCTTGATGATCTCCATCACATCTTCCGTGACCGAAAAAAGGAGGAGCACCCCTTTTTTCGCCTTCAATTTCTTCGCCGCCGAGAGGAGAAGCCGCATCCCCGCGCTGCTGAGGTAGTCGATGTGGAGAAAGTCGAGAAGCAGATGGACGCGGTGTTCGTCAATCAGCGAGTCGATCTTCCTTTCAAGGACGGGCGTCGTCGCAGCATCGAGCCTGCCGTCGAGGCGCAAGATAATTTTCCGATCGATCTCTTCCAGTTCAACATGCAGGCCGACGCTCATAGAGTTTTTCCTTAAGGTTGGACAATTTCCAGGTGGATGCGGCGGCCGAGCCGGGCGCCGATCGTCATGGCAAGCGTTCGGAGAGAGCGGATCACATTCCCCTTTCGACCGACCACCTTGCCCACATCTTCAGGGGCTACGCGAATTTCAATCAACGTTCCGCTTTGCCCTTCCATCGAGCGGACATTGACGCTCTCGGGAAGGTTCACCATATTTTTTACAAGATAAGCGACAAATTCTTCCATAGCAATTCTCCTTACAAACGGAGAATACGGCATTGCCACTATTCAATGCAATTCGCTTTGCAGCCAGGATAGATAAGCGGGGTTTCCGCGGTCCACCTCAAGCTCTAAAATTTCCGGCACCTCATAGCTGCAATGCAAAAGAATTTTTTCTTTGACGGCCTCGAAATGGCGCGCATCCGACTTCAGAAATACCTTGCACTCCTCCGCCGTTTCGATCTTCCCCTGCCAGGAAAACAGCGACAGGACCTGCGGGACGATCGAGGCGCAGGCGATCAGCCGCTCTTCCAGAAGAACTTGGGCGATCCGTTTTGCCTCGGAGGTGTCTTTGCAAGTCCAGAGAATGACGATTGGTTTCATAGAAAATTCTCAGTTTTGGATGAAGGCCAGTTTCGGGAGGCGGAGATCGACGATCCGGGGAGCAAATTCAACCATAGGCTCCGTAAAGTGGATTTTTGCGATCTGCAGCTTATAATCGTCCAACATCGAGCGGCGAAGCGAGAGAAAATTGCTCAGCTGCTCCGCATAGTTTTTTGAAGGGAGCCTCAGGATCTTCGGAAAGAGGCAGACCGTCTTGCCCCCATTGCAGAGCACCTCGTCTTCGGTAATGAGAACGATCTCCCGCTGCCCGGAGGAAGGGGCGAGGGCATTCGACACATCGACCCTCTTTATCCGCATCCCTTCGCGCCAAGGGGCGCCATCGAGCGCGCGGAGGATTTCAAACGCCAATTGGAGATGCCTGTTTTGGAGCGGCGTCTGCCAGCGTCCCCCTTCCCTCCCCTCTCCATCCTTCTCTCCGCTAAAGGGAGGAAGACCCAGATAGATCTCGGGCAAATTTTTAGGCGAAAAAAAAGGGGCGAGAGGAAACAGGTAGCCGCTTTTGTCTAGGGCCACGTTTTCGTAATCGCCGAGACGGGCAAGAGGTTTTCGTACGGTATAGTCGATGTAGAGCGTCCCGGGATCGATCCGCCGGAGCGACGCCGAGGCGATTAGCGGACAGGCTTCGAGCTTCTTTTTTCCTTCGTTGACATCGAATGCATAGAGAGAGACCGGCCGATCGACGCTCAAATCGAGCAGCTCGGCGAGATAGCCCGTTTTCAGCGCCTCTTTCTCCGGCCCCGTCTGAACGATCGCCGTGATCCGGTGGCGGCTATCCTCCAGACGGGCCCGCCTGCTTTTCTTCCAGAGGGCGTAGCTCCCCGTGCTGAGGAGCAAAGTGGTCAGCGTTGAACCGATGAGGCAGAAAGCCGCCTGCCGGTAGCTCCACTGCACCCGGCTCATCGAATCGCCCTCCGGTGGCGGTGCAGAGCGAGGATGATCCACTCATTGCAAAGCTCCCGCCAGCCAATCCCGGCCGCCTTCCACATTTGCGGATAGGGGCTCGTATCGGTTAAGCCGGGGAAAGGGTTGACCTCGTTGAGCCAATAAAACCCGTTCCGGTCGAGGAAAAAATCGATCCGCGCTAGGACCGCGCAGCCGCATGCGCGGTACACCCGCTGGGCCAAATCGATTCCCGTCTCTGCCTCCAGGGGGGTCAAGGCGGCCGGAACCTCCGCCGGCATTGCCAAAGCCCCGTATTTGCTCTTGTAGTCGTAGAACTGCCCTTTGCTGAGGATCTCTCCCGGCGCGCCGACGCGAACCCTGTCGTTGCCGAGCATCGCAAATTCGATCTCGCGGCCGACGATCTCTTTTTCGACGATGACCGTATCGTCAAAAGAAAAGGCGAGAGCGGCTGCTTCGAGCGCCTCCGCTGGCGAGGCGGCCCTCTTCACGCCAATGCTCGAACCCAGGTGGACCGCCTTGATCCAGACAGGATAGGCAAGGTCGGACTCGATTTTTTCGAGCAAGGCTTCCGGTCTCTCTTTCCAAAAGGAAAGGGGCCATTCGAAAAAGGGGGCCGTCGGAATCCCGTTCATCAAGGCGACTTGCTTGGTCCATCCTTTGTGCATGCAAAGGGCGGCAGAGCGGTAATCGCATCCCGCATAGGGAATGTCCAGCGTCTCAAGAAGTCCCTGGATCATGCCGTCCTCGCCTCGCGGCCCATGAAAGACGGGGATACAGACATCGCATGTGCTCAGCTCCTCGATGAGCTGGGCCGAAAATTTTCGATCGGGCCGTTTTTTTTGCGAAACGCTCTCATACGCCCCTTCGCCAAAGACCCACTCCCCTTCCCTGCTCACTCCGAAGGATTTGATCGTGTAGAGCGCCGGATCGAGATGGCGGAGCACGTTTTTGGCCGACATCAACGCCACGTCATGCTCGGCAGAAGCGCCGCCGAACAAGACGCCGACCGTAAGCTTAGGCTGCCGGTCCCGGACCTTGTCCAAAAGAATTTTGCCTGCAAAGGTGATGTCCCCCGCTCCGAAGGTAATGACGGCGTCTCCCGGACGAAGAAACGAACTTACCTCTTCCTCCAACTCCCCCCGGAGAAAAAGGCGGACTTTTTTCCCGAGCGTTTTGGATAGGCGCTCATAGAGAGCCTCCGAGCTGATCCCTTCGATCGGAGCCTCTCCGGCCGCGTAAATCTCGGTTAGAACGAGTTCGTCGGCCTCCGAAAAGCACGAGAGGAAATCTTCGAAGAGGTCCCGCACGCGGCTATAGCGGTGGGGCTGGAAGAGGGCAACGAGCCGCCTCTCCCCGATCCGGCTCCGGAAGGCCGAGAGCGTCTCGCGGATTTCCGTCGGATGGTGGCCATAGTCGTCGTAGACCTCGATATTTTGGGCGGCCCCGAGAAACTCAAGCCGCCTCGCTGTGCCGCTAAAAGAGCGGAAGGCGCGGCGGATCGCCTGTTCATCTACGCCAAGACTCCTGGCAAGGGCGAAGACGGCAGCGCCATTTTGCGCGTTGTGCTTCCCGAAGAGGGCCAGCTCGATTCCTTCATATCCGGCCAGATCGAATAGCACCCCGTTTTCCGTTGCAACAAAACGGGTGATAGGCCAATCGGCCTTCTCCGAAAAGCCGTAGGAGGCGCCTTTCGGAGCGAGTTTGCAAAGCTCGGGGTCGTCGCAGCACCAAACGAGCGTTTCGGTCTGATAGCAAAACCGGGCAAACGCCTGCCGAAGGGCGTCCATCGTCTTCCAGTGGCTGAGATGCTCCGCTTCGAGGTTCGTTACGATGGCGCCATGCGCTTTTGTCTTGAGAAAAGAGCCATCGCTCTCGTCGGCTTCGGCGACAAAATAGGGCCCCCTTCCCGCACGTCCATTCGTATTGAGCGAGCGGAGAGTGCCGCCAATGACAAAGGACGGATCGATCCCCGCCTCAATCAAAACGGCCGTCAGGAGGGCTGTCGTCGTTGTCTTTCCATGCGTTCCGGTGACGAGGAGAGGTTTTTGGGGGCCAAAAAGCCTGTCGAGAAGATCGGACCTGTGCAAGAGGGGCAGCCCAAGGGAAACGGCCTGTTTCATTTCCACGTTATCGGGCTTGATATCGGTGCTGTAAACAATTGTATCTCCTTCTTGGATCATGTTACCGCTCTGGCCGATGTCGACGTCCGCCCCCTCCGCCCTCAATTGCTCGAGAAGCGCGCTCGAGCGGATATCGCTCCCCTTCACCTTCTCGCCCCGCTGCAATAAAATGCGGGCCAAAGCGCTCATGCCGATGCCGCCCATCCCGATCAAATGATAACTCATAGCCCCCTCGTAATTTTGGCTGCCAGGCTCTCTCTGCCCCTGCATTCTTTGGCGTACGCGCCAAGCGCCCCTTTACACTCTTTTGCCCGGTCCAATAGAGCTTTGAGCTGGGCGGAAAGAACTTCGGGCGTTGCCTCGCACTCCAGAGCCATTATCCCCCCGCCGACGATTTTCGCCAAGAAGCGGCCGTTGGCGATCTGATGGCCATCTGTGGAAAACGGATACGGAACCATGAGGGCCGGAACTTGATGCGCGATCAACTCGGCCACCGTCGAAGCGCCCGAGCGGCAAAACGCCACGTCGGCGGCGGCGTAAGCGCTCTCCATCTCCTCTTCATACGCCTTGACGGCGGCAATCAAGCCCCGTTTCGCGTACGCATCTTTGACCTCTTCGACTCGCTCCTCTTTCCCCGCAAGATGGATCGCTTGCATGGAGTCGTGGAGAATCAAAGGCGCGATCCGGTTTAAAAACAAAGCCCCCTGCGACCCGCCAAACACAAGGCATGTCTTTTTGTCCGGGTCGAGCTTGTATTTTTCCAGCGCGGCTTTTCGCTCCCAGGGGGCGCGCCGCTCTTTCCAGGGAAGGAGAGGGACCAGCTCCGCCTTCTTAGAAAAGGGGAACTGCGCCGCAAGCAAATGGGCAAAAGGGGAAAAGAGGCGGTTGACCTTGCCAAGCTGGCAATTGGCCTCGAACAGGGCGATTTTTTTTCGGAGCAGCGCCGCTGCCGCTAAAACAGGGAAGGCGTGAAAACTTCCAAAGCCGATGACGAGGTCGGGGCGGAAGGAGTGGAGAAGGGAGATGGATTGTCCAATCGAGCGGCAGGAGACGCTGGCAAAACGGAGCAGGGCCTTGAGAGAGAAGCGGAGAGGCGCCGCATCGATTGGGTGGAAGGGAAACCGATTGCGCTGAAAGAAGGGGGAGCGTTCGAGTCCATGCCCGGCGAAGAGGATCTCGGCCTCCTGTTCCAGGAGAAGCGCGAGTTGCTGCGCCGGCAACAGATGGCCGCCCGTCCCTCCCGCCGCGATGACGATTTTCTGTTTTTTCACGACCCAAGTGTAAGAAGTTTGGGATTACAAAGCGAGATGCCGGAAAAAAATCTCTTTTTGGATCGGGTCGTTCAATACTTTCAATCCCAAAAATTGCAATTTAATGTCGCGGGCCGACTCCTTGAGCCAGGAAGAGAAAGCAGCACCGTGCGCGTAGAGATAACTGGCGTCGCCATTGAAGAGGGCGATTTGGAGCAGGAAGCGCTCCAGTTTTTTCGCCTCTTCCGCCGAGAGCGGGCGGTGCGGATGCGAGGAGATCTCGCGGCCATTCGGATGGATCAGCCACATGTTGTCCGGCTGCTTCACCTCCAAATATATTTTGAAAAACGCCGCGTCAAAGATTGAGAGCAAGATCACCTGAAGCCGCCCCTCTTTGAGAAGGACCAGCTGCTGGTCTGCCCGCTTCTGGTTCGGGTGGAAGACGGGGAGATGTTCCTTTAGCGTGTGGGCCAAGTTTTCGCTGATCAGAAGATCGCGATCGAATGCCTCATGATAGGGATGTTGATAGATAAAGGAATGAGAAGAATCGGGGCCATATTCTTTCAAGAGGGAGTATAAAGAGGGGAGCCGCCGGAAAAGCTGATTTGGAAAGTTGGGATACTCTATCTGCTTCACTGTCAGAGGAACTTCCATATAAACACTCCCTCCCTCTTCTTTTTGATAGGCATCCCATTCCACTTGGAGCTGCTTTTGCAGCGCGATTTGCACCTGCCGCTGCTGCTCGTTTTGCACTTGGGACTGGTTCTGCACACTCGCCTGGGCGCAGCCAGCCAATCGAGTTGGCGAACCAAATAGGCGGATGTGGCCCTGAGAGACGATCCTTCGAGCTCGGTCCCCCCGATCAGCATATCCCCAACCTGGTGGGCATACTGCTTCTTGCCGATTCCCAGATTCGGAATCGGCGTGTCTAGCGCCAATGCCCTGAGCGGTTTCGGCGGCTCTCCTTGCGTGTTCAAAAAATTACTTGGATTGAGGTGGCTGGCCAGAGACGAACCCCTCCCCGGAACCTTCCTGCAAAACCAGACCTCAGGCTCGGATGCCTTCCCAACAGATTCCGAAACTATAGACACAGGTAATTCCGATTTTTTAAACGACTATTATACTATATTTATAACTTAATATCAATTAAAGACATTTATTGATGCGGGGTGTTTTTGGACATGCCGGACTTGTCTAAAATTAGGCTTATGAGCGAAAATCGTCTCTCTCATTCAGATTAAGCAATGCACCCGAACCTTCGAAAGGAACAATTCAGCCGAGCGTGGGTACATGCGATAGCCTCAATTGCCGGATTTGCTGTCTATCAGCCTCCGGTTGATGACGATATACCGCGCGCAGGAAGGATTGACAT
>DAIDLB010000197.1 GCA_027449725.1 Chlamydiota bacterium | reverse complement strand
GGTGTTTGATTGTGTATCCTTATTATTCAGAAAATTTTTGAGGCGCTGGAGTTCCCTCCAAATGGGAAAATGGGATGTTTTTTATCGCTCCAAAGACATTTAAACCTCAGTCAGTTACGATTTTTCTAGCGGGAATGGCTGGAATCGGGCGAAGGGCTTTTGCTTTTTCTGACCGATTTCATCAAACATCCGGTTCATACGTCAGAGCAAATCATTGATTCCATCACTGCATTGGTGGATCTGGTCCGGAGCGATGAGTGGGGCGTCGTCGCCGAAGCGCTCTCTCCGGAGGCGCATCAACTGGTGACGCAGTGGGACTCCCTCTCGCCCGATCAGCGAGGGGAATTGGCCGGATATGCAGTGGGAAAACACGGGGCGGATATTCTTATTCCGGGAGCATTGGCCAAAGTCGCGAGTAAGAGCGTAAAAAGCGCACAGGAACTGACCGCAGTATGTAAAAACCTCCAAATAGCCCAAGAAACGCTTCTCCTTGAATCTGTCTCCGGTTTGGGAAATGGGGTAACAATCGCTGAGGCGATCCAGTCAGGCCAAAAAACGATCGCCCTCGCTGAAAACCTGGGATTTCCTGTTCAGGAAATAGCCTGCCTAAAACAAGCAGGGAATTTGGAAGGCACTCTCGCCAACACGTGCGAACATATCGCTAAGAACCCGGTGCTGAGGGAATCTTATGAGTTATTCGAGAAGGCGCAAAATTTCTTAAAGCCTTATAGTGGTTATATGCCGGAAACCCAAGTAAGGGAACTGATTCACCAGGCGGGCATTCGCACTTTTCCCAGGCCAAAGGGGATTCCAGAGAATTTTCGAGTGAAAATTTCGGACAAAGGCGCTGGTATGAAATATGTACACCCGACCGATGAAGGAACCTATGTAAGAGTTTTACCAGGAAAACCCCATAGCCCGAATCCAGCTCAACAAAAACCATACGTCAACCAAAGAATACATGGCCAATCCATTGATAAAAACGGAAAGTGTGTTCCGAATTATTCTAGCGAGTCGCATATTCCAATTGAAGAATTCATTTACAGGAATAAGCCATGAACGACGACTTAACAGCAATTAGAAAACAAGTATTAAACAGTTTTCTTGAATGCATTTTTTGCATTTCTGATAAGGAATATCAGAAAAGAATATGGATAGAAGGACAAGGTCCTGAATGTAGTAGCTTTGAAGATGCTGTTTGTGATTTTTTTGATTTAGGCGAATCCATTTTTCCGAACTATGAAGGATATGGAATCACGGATAATCAATATCATTTATTAGTAAAATTTCGTGATGAATTTGATATTTTTTCCGGTGAAAATCATTGGCCCCATCTGTTCATCGACACACCTGAATGGGCAAAGATTGTGTCGATGGCTAAAGAAGTTTTGGAAGCCTTCCATTATCAAAAAGACCTAGATCAAAACACAAAGAACGGAACAGCGCAAGACTAGTGCTATGTCAGAAAATAGGGTAGCCGCTGTCCTTCTCGATCGGAGCCTGGAAAAACATCTCGACTATGAGATCCCAAGCGAGATGCAGGCGCGGATCCAGGTAGGCAGCCGCGTTGAGGTTTTCGTTCGAAAAGCCCTTTGTAAAGGGACTGTCGCCATTTTGAAGAAGGCCTCCACCTTTGGGACCCTCCGCCCGCTGCATAGGCTCATCGAGGAACACGGCCTTTCCGATCCTCTCTGGCAGCTGGCCCATTGGATGTCCCGCTACTACTGCTGCCCACTCCAACGGACGCTCAAATGCCTGACGCCGCCGAATGTGCGGCGCGAAGTGAAGCAGAAAACGCGGTTGACCGTCTCGCTCGCTGTGACTCGAGAAGAGGCGCTTGATCTCTGCCGCAAGCTGCAAGGCAAGCAGAGCGCCCAGGCGCTTGTCCTGGAAAAGCTCCTCAAGGCCGAGCGCCCGCCTTGTCTGAAGGATTTAGAGGTGTCTCGATCTTCTGTCGACACTCTGGTGAAAAAGGGGGCGGTCCGGCTCATCGAGATCCAGGAAAACGGCTTGGACGACGCTGAATTTTTCCCGTCGCCGCCGAAAATCCTCAATGGGGAGCAGGCCGCCTGCCTGACAGAGATCCAAAAAAGCCTCGATGCGGGCGTATTTCAAACGCACCTTCTCTTCGGCGTGACGGGAAGCGGCAAGACGGAAGTGTACTTGCAGGCGATCCAGCATGCTTTGAGCCTTGGCAAGAGCGCCCTTCTCCTTGTACCGGAGATCGCTTTGACCTCGCAGACGATTGAGCGGTTTCGCGCCCGCTTCGGCTTGAAGCTCGCAATCTTGCACCACCGAAAAAGCTTGGGTGAACGGAGCGCCGCCTGGGAATCGCTCAAAAGCGGCGAGGTCAAAATCGCCATCGGCGCCAGGTCAGCCCTTTTTTGCCCCGCGAAAAACCTCGGACTCATCATCATCGACGAGGAACACGACAGCTCGTACAAGCAAAATGAAGAGATGCCGACCTACCATGCGCGCGATGTCGCCGTCATGCGGGGCAAGCTCGAGAAGGCTACGGTCCTCCTCGGCAGCGCGACCCCCTCTCTCGACTCCTACGCCAATGCGCTCGCGGGCAAATACCGGCTCGGCGTCCTTTCGACGAGAGCGACCCTCGCCGCGCAGCCGACGATGCGGATCATCGACATGAAGCAGGCCCTCGACAAGGCCGGCGGCTTTACCCATTTTTGTCCTGAGCTGCTCGAGGGGATCGAAGAGCGGACGGCCAAAGGAGAGCAAACGCTCCTTCTCTTGAACCGAAGAGGCTACCGGCGCATGCAAATCTGCTCCGAGTGCAGATATATCGCCAAATGCCCCCACTGCGATCTTTCGCTCACCTATCATAAAGAGCCCAACCTTCTCCGCTGCCACCTCTGCGATTACCAGGCCCAGCTTCTTCGCGAATGTCCTTCTTGCCGGGGCCATTCGCAAATGGAGTTCCGCGGGTTTGGGACGGAGCATGTGGAAAGGAGCCTCCGCGCCCTCTTTCCCCACATCCGAACGCTGCGGATGGACAGGGATACGACGCGAAAAAAAGAGAGCCATGAAGAACTTTTCAAGCAGTTCCGAGCACACAAGGCGGACGTCTTGATCGGAACGCAGATGATCGCAAAAGGGTTTCACTTCCCCTGCGTAACGCTCGTCGGCATCCTCAATGCCGACGCCCAGCTCCAAATCCCTGACTTCCGTTCCGCCGAGTCGCTCTTTCAGCTCATCGCCCAGGCGTCAGGCCGGGCAGGGAGATCCGATTTGAAGGGAGAGGTGATCCTGCAAACATTTTTGCCCCACCACCCCCTGCTGCCTCTCGCCGCCTCTCAAAACTACACTGCCTTTTATGAAAGAGAAATGGAAGAGAGGAAGCAGTTTTCGTTCCCCCCTTTTTCCCGTCTCATCAAGATCGTCTTCAGCGGGCCGGATGAGAAAGAAACAAACCGGATTGCAGATGCCTTTCGGGCGGGGCTGATCCAATCGGCCCCTCCCGACGCGGAAATCCTCCCCATGCTGCCGGCCGGCCACCCGAAAATCAAGGAGCGCTACCGCTTCCAATTCCTCATCAAGACAAAGGCGATCCTTCCCATGGCAGACCGGCTGGAGCAGCTCCGTCAAAAAGGGCCTCTGCCGAAAAACATCCACATGCTGATCGATGTCGATCCAACGGCGACGTTCTTTTAAAAAGTCCATTCTGGTAGAGGCGGCGCCGATCCTGCGCAAAGAGTTCGTCTTCATCCATTCCTTTATCGATGGAAATGGGCGGGTGGCTCGCCTCTTGATGAATAAACGCACTCGAGGATCCGCAAGCAGATCTGAACGATCAGTTCGTCCATGCTGCGCAGTATGGGAATGTGAGCGCTGTCAAGGCCCTCATTGCTGCAGGGGCAGATGTAAATGCTACCTATCGATTCAAGAATGCCTGTTATGGTTATGGAGAATATGCATCGGCGGGCCCAAGCGATACTGCTCTCATGTTAGCTACACGCCACAGTAAGATTGATATTGTTCGAGCCCTCATCTCTGCAGGAGTGAATGTAAACGCTGCCAATGAATATGGCGAGACTGCTCTTCTCTTCGCGATAAAAGATGCTCTTGGGAATCCATGGCGAAGTGCCGAGGAAGTCAAAACTCTTCTTGCTAAAGCCCTTATCAATGCCGGAGCGAACGTTGATGTGGCAGATAAGTACGGCAATACACCGCTGAAGCTGGCAAAAGAAAGAGGCTATACCGAAATTGTTGACGCCATTCATGAGCGCCTAAAATAGCCTCGAAGAGCGGGGGGGTATCCGTTTCGCCTGCTGTATGGCACGAGAAACGCAGAAAGATTGCCCCCGGCAGCTGCTTTCATAGGCTCAACGATACGCACTTTCCTACAAGGGTTCGGCCGTTTGACGGCTCCTTCCTCTTCCGGACGAGGTTTGGCGAGTTTTTTATTTCTCAGTTTATTTTGCCGAGCCTCTTCCAGGTTTCTCTCCAGGGTCGGCTCCAGTTGCTGTTCCCATTTCCGGTAAACCTTCAGATCGTGCGCATTAAAAATAGGTAGTGTAACATTTCGTCTGTAAATTCGATTTT
>DAIDLB010000196.1 GCA_027449725.1 Chlamydiota bacterium | reverse complement strand
CTCCGAGAAAATAGTGGAACTTTTGGAGCGTCTCGATGAAAAGAAAATTCAGGGGGAACCAGACGGGGCCGCGCCAATTGGAATTGCCTCCGAAGAGCGGCGTTGTCGATTCGGCCGGTTCGTAATCGAGGGTAAAGACTTTTCCGCCCAATTCGAGAGAAAAAGGGTGTTCGCCCAGCTCTTTAGATACCGAGCGGATCCCATAAGGACTGAGCAATTTTTTCTCATCGAGCGTCTTTTCTAAAATGCGGCGGAGTTTTTCGGGACCTGCGAGCGACACCAGGATCGGCTTATCGAGATCGGTCTGGCTGACGATTTTTTCGACCATTTCGGGCCGGTTATCGAGAAGCCACTGAAACCGTTTTCGATAATTTGGAAACGAACGGGCAGACCCTGCTTCACTCACCGCAACGGCGAAGAGCGGGATCACTCCAACCAGGGTGTTGACGTCCAGTTGAATCCTCTTTCCGTCCGGAAGGATCAGCACGCCGTAATAAAATCCCTTCTTCTCGTCCCAAAGGCCGTTTTCGTTCCCATCGATGTTGTCCATTGCATCGGCAATCGCAACGAAATGCTCGAAATACTTGGTCGCCATATCCTCATAGACGGGATCTTCGACGGCCAGCTCAAGCGCGATTTGGAGGAGGTTCAATGCATACATCCCCATCCATCCCGTCCCGTCAGTCTGTAAAAGAGTGCCGCCCGAAGGAGGGCCAAGGTCCCGATCGAAGAGGCCGATATTATCGAGACCGAGAAAGCCCCCCTCAAAGATGTTCCGCCCTCGGTCGTCCTTCCGGTTGACCCACCAGGTGAAGTTCAAGGAGAGCTTTTGGAACATCTTTTCTAAAAACACCCGGTCTTTCTTTCCTGTTCGGTGCGCTTCGATCTGATAGATCCGCATCGCCGCCCAGGCGTGGACCGGCGGGTTCACGTCGCTAAACGACCATTCGTAGGCAGGAAGCTGCCCATTCGGGTGCATGTACCATTCTTTGACGAGAAGGAGCATCTGCTCTTTGGCAAATTCGGGATCGATGAGGGCAAATGCCACCGAATGAAACGCGAGGTCCCACGCTGCAAACCAGGGATACTCCCACTTGTCGGGCATCGAAATAATATCGGCCGCATCGAGCGTTTTCCATTGGCTGTTTCTCCCTTTGCCCCCTTCCTTCAGCCATTTGCGGACATTGTAGTGGTAGTACTGCTTGTTCCATAAAAGTCCGGCAAATGCCTGCCGCTGCACCCGCTTCATATCCTCCGGCAAAGGAAACGGCGTCACCTGATCGTAAAACGCGTCGGCCTCCTTCTTCCTCTGTTCGAAAAGCGCATCCTCCCCTGCTCCCGGACTCCGGCCCAACCGGAGCCGCCAGACAGCCGTCCCTCCTGCCGGAATCGACATCTTGCGGACAAAGGCCGATTTAGTTCCCTGGTGTTTGAGATTGGCTTTTTCTTTTCGCCCATGAACGACGGCTTCATGAAAGGCGTCTTTTATATAGGGACCTTTGCTCTCATTTTCTGTAAAAAGCATCGCATCCTGCCGGTCGGAAGAGAGCCAGTACGTCCCTAGATCAGAATGAATGGCCGAAATCGACCCCTTCTCGGCTTGCAAAAGCGGCTTTTTTTTGCCCGACCTCCACGTATTGCGAAACCACAGGGTCGGCAAAAGCGTCAGCTCGGCTGCCTGCGGCCCACGGTTGCAGGCGGTGATCCGGATGGAGAGGTCTTCAGGCGACGCCTTGGCGTATTCGACAAACACGTCGAAATAGCGGTCCTCATCAAAAATCCCGGTATCGAGGAGCTCATACTCAAAATCATCGCGCTTCCGGCGCCGGTTCTCTCTCACGAGAGCCTCATAGGGAAACGCTCCTTGAGGGTACTTATAGAGCATCTTCATGTAGGAGTGGTCGGGGACGTTGTCGAGGTAAAAAGAATACTCCTTCACATCCTCACCATGGTTCCCCTCATCGCCCGTCAGGCCAAAGAGGCGCTCCTTCAGAATCGGGTCTTTCCCATTCCAAAGGGCCAGGGCAAAGCAAAGGCGCTGCTTCTCATCGGAGATGCCGGCGATCCCGTCTTCACCCCAGCGATACGCCCAAGAACGGGACCGGTCGTGCGTCACATAATCCCACGATTTGCCCTCCGGGCTGTAATCTTCACGGACCGTCCCCCACTGCCTTTCGCTCAAGTAGGGGCCCCACTTGCGCCACGCCTCTTCCACCATTAAAGCCCCGGACTCTGGTGCATGATCCCCCCGTCGGCAAAGACCGTCGTCGCCGTCATATAAGACGCTCCTTCGCCCGCCAAAAAAGCGACGACGCGAGCGATCTCTTCGGGCTTGGCCATCCGTCCAAGCGGGATCGCGCTATCGAGCTTTTGCATGAGCGCTGGATCTTTCATCGTCGAGAGATTGATCGGAGTCGCTACAGCACCGGGCCCCACGCCTACAACGAGCACATTATACTTGGCCAGTTCAATGCCCGCCGTCCTCGTCAGCATCCGCATCCCTCCCTTAGAAAGACAATACGGGATATTGCCCGGCATAGGCCAATCTTCATGGACGGAGGTGATGTTGATGATCCGGCCCCCTTTCCCCTGCTTGATCATCCGCTTGGCTGCGACCTGCGTGCCGAAAAAGGCGCTCTTCAGGTTCACCTGCAAAACCTGGTCGTACTGCTTTTCCGTCGTATCGAGAATCGTCGTCCTGGTCTCAACCCCCGCATTATTGACCATGACGTCGAGATGACCAAATTGCTTAACAGCTGCATCGACAAGCTTCTGCAAATCGGCGACCTTGCTCACATCAGCCTGGATCCCAATGGCCTGATCGCCCAACGCCGCGACCTCTCTTTCCAGCGCATCGGTCGCCTCCGGGTGGGAGCGGTAGTCGATGACGATATTGGCCCCCTGCCTGGCCAACTCCAATACAATGGCAGCTCCAATCCCGCTGTTGCCGCCGGTCACGACGGCGACCTTTCCCTTCAAATTCATCGACCTGGCTCCTTGATCTGCTTTTCTACTCCGTATAAAGCAGTCAAGGTTTTTTTCA
>DAIDLB010000195.1 GCA_027449725.1 Chlamydiota bacterium | reverse complement strand
CTCGGCGATCAATCAGGTTTTCTCGATTCTTCAACTTTTTTCGGTATAATCAAAGCGCCGGAAAACGTCACTCTGAAAATACAGAGTGATGTTTTAATAAAACGCAAAAGACGACGTTATCTAAAAATGTCCTGATTGTTGAAAATCTTCCTTTGTCAAAATTCAAGACTCCTTTAAAACGGGTATTTTCGAAGGAGGCTTTCCCAATGGACGAATCTGTCCGCCACCGCATCCCGACAGCGTTTATCTGGCGGCGCGTCCACTCTCTTTTAGGCCTCTGGCTTGTTGTTTTTCTAACGGAGCATCTGCTCGTCAACTCCCAGGCAGCGCTTTGGATCGGCGACGACGGACATAAATTTGTCCGGCTTGTCAACTTTCTGGAGGGCCTCCCCTATTTGCAGATTTTGGAAACCGTCCTGATCGGGGTTCCTCTTCTCGTGCATGGGATTTGGGGCCTCAAGCGAGTCTTTACGTCGCAGCCCAATTCCCGCAAATCGGATGGAAGCAAACCCTCGCTTGGCGAGTACGGGCGGAACCACGCCTACACCTGGCAGCGGCTAACCTCCTGGATTCTCCTGTTTGGCATCATCGGACATGTGGTGCAGATGCGCTTTCTCGAGTACCCGAAAAAAACGGAGATCAACAACGAGCAGCAGTTCCTGGTGAAATTGACGCCGGATGAGGGGCTCTATCCGCTGGCTAAAAGACTGGGCGTCTCGCTTTACACGCCGTCCGAAATGGAGGGCATTTGGCAGGCCGGGGAAGGGCAGATCATCGCAGCTGCCGCTACGCCCGGACAGGCGATGCTCCTCACCGTCCGAGACACCTTTAACAGCCCGCTGATGGCGATCCTCTATACAATTTTTGTGCTGGCCGCGGCGTTTCATGCATTCAACGGGGTGTGGACGTTTTTAATTACCTGGGGCGTCATACTCGCGATGCCGGCTCAAAAGACGATGACGAAGGTGACGCTCTTTGGCATTTTGATCCTCTCTTTACTCGGCCTCTTGGCCATTTGGGGGAGTTGAATGGCAAAAAAAGAAGTCATCGTCGTCGGCGGCGGACTCGCAGGCCTCTCTGCGGCGATGAAGCTCTGCGAAAAGGGGTGCAACGTCAAGCTCATCTCGGTGACGAAGGTGCGCCGCTCCCATTCCGTCTGTGCGCAGGGCGGGATCAATATCGCCGTCAATTTGAAGGGAGAGGAAGACTCTCCGATCATCCATGCCTATGACACGATCAAGGGAGGCGATTTTCTCGCGAACCAGCCTCCGGTTGTGGAGATGTGCCTGACGGCCCCCTCGATCCTCCGGATGCTCGACCGCTTTGGCTGTCCCTTCAACAGAACTCTGGAAGGGAATATCGATTTCCGCCGCTTTGGCGGGACGCTCTATCACCGCACCGCTTTTTGCGGCGCGTCGACAGGGCAGCAGCTTCTTTATGCCCTCGATGAGCAGGTGCGCCGCTACGAGGCCGCCGGCCGCGTTGTCAAGTATGAAAACCACGAATTTTTGCGCCTCATCCTCGATGGGGAAGGGCGCGCCCGTGGAATCGTGATGCAAGACCTCTTCAACCTGCAGCTGCAGGTGTTGAAGGCCGATGCGGTCGTCTTCTGCACGGGCGGCATCGGGTTTCTCTATAAGAAGTCGACCAACTCGACCTTCTGCACGGGAGCGGCCAGCGGGCGGCTGTACATGCAAGGGATGCGCTACGCCAACGGCGAGTTTATCCAGATCCATCCGACGGCGATCCCGGGCATCGACAAGATGCGTCTCATGTCCGAATCGATCCGCGGCGAGGGAGGGCGCGTCTGGGTCTATGGCGACTCGTCCAAGCAGATCCGCTATCCCGACGGATCGACGAAGCCTTGCGGCAAGACCGGGGAGCCGTGGTATTTTCTCGAAGAGATGTACCCTGCGATCGGCAATCTCGTCCCGCGCGATATTGGGTCGAGGGAAGTGCTCCGCGTCTGCGAAGCAGGGCTCGGCGTCGAAGGGAAGATGCAGGTCTATCTCGATGTGACCCATCTGCCAAAAGAAAAGATCCACAAGCTCGAATCGGTGCTGGAGATCTACCAGAAGTTCACCGGCGACGATCCGAGAAAAAAGCCGATGAAGATTTTCCCGGCCTTCCACTACACGATGGGCGGCGCTTGGGTCGATTGGCCCGCAGCCGACGATCCCGACCGCTGGGCCCGCTACCGGCACATGACGAACCTGCCGGGCTGTTTCAATGCCGGCGAATCGGATTACCAGTACCACGGCGCCAATCGCCTTGGCGCGAACGCCCTCCTCGCTTGCATCTATAGCGGCCTCGTCGTCGGCTGCGAAGTGCCTCGCTATATCGAGAACTTAAGCAAAAGCTACGCGGATGTGCCTGAGGCCTGCTTTGAGCGTGAACTTCTGCAGGAAGAAGACATCCAAAAAGAGTTGCTCGGCCGGCGAGGCGCTGAAAATGTCCACCTTCTCCATGACGAGCTCTCCGACTGGATGGTAAAGCATGTGACGGTGAAGCGGGACAACGAAAGTCTGAAAGAGACGATCGCCAAGATCAAAGAGCTTCGCGAGAGATACGGCCGCATTCAGTTGAGCGATACGGGGACGTCGCTCAACCAGACCTACGTCTTCGCCCACCAGTTCAAAGCGATGCTCGAAGTCGCGTTGGTCATCGCGAAGGGGGCCCTTCTGCGCGACGAGTTCCGCGGCGCGCACTATAAGCCCGAGTTTCCGGAACGCGATGACCAA
>DAIDLB010000194.1 GCA_027449725.1 Chlamydiota bacterium | reverse complement strand
CCGGAGCGGGCGGCCGTTCGGATCCCATACAGGCGTCAAGCCGCTTCTTCAGGAAGGAGATTTGCTTGTGACGAGCGGCCTCGACGGGATTTTCCCTCCCGGGATTGCCGTTGGGATCGCAAAGCGGATCGAGCCGCTTTGCGAGGGGAGCTGTTCGTATGAATTAGAGGCCGTCCCTACTGCAGGCGATCTGCAAGATCTCCACACGTTGCTGGTCCTCCCTCCGCTTTAAATTAGATTTGCGCTACTATCTTGCATTTTGCAAAGGATTGAGCATGGAAAAGGCGCCCGATTTGCAGGCTCTCCACCAATGGTTTTTGGAAAACCAACGGAGTTTTCCCTGGAGAGAGAATCCCACGCCGTATCGCGTCTGGATCTCGGAGGTGATGCTTCAGCAAACCAGGGCCTCTGTCGTCATCCCCTATTTCGAGAGGTGGATGCGGCTGTTTCCCGATCCCGCCACTCTTGCCCAAGCTTCTCTGGAGGAAGTGATCAAAGCCTGGGAAGGGCTCGGCTACTATAGCAGGGCGCGCCATTTGCATGAAGGCGCAAGGCAGATCGTCCGCCATCTCGGAGGGAAAATTCCTTCCGAACGCGAAGTGCTGGAAAAGATCAAAGGACTTGGCCCTTACACGACGAACGCCATCGTGAGTTTCGCTTTTCATGAGCGGGCCGCTCCCGTCGACGGCAATACGGCCCGTGTGGTCGCCCGCCATTTTCTGGTGGAGGAAGATGTCGGCCGTCAAAGCACAAAAAAACAGATCCAGGAGCTCGCCGATGCGATGCTCGATCCTAAAAAGCCGTGGATCACAGCAGAAGCGCTGATTGAACTCGGCGCTACGATCTGCCAGCCAAAGCCTCTTTGCGACCTTTGCCCGCTCCGATCGAGCTGTCGCGCACTCAAGGAAGGGCGCGTCGAAGAGTTGCCGCTGAAAGCAAAAGCCGCCCCTTTGACCCCGCTGACCCGCTCCGTCGCCGTCGTCGAAGAAGGAGACAGCCTCCTCCTTCGGCGAGGCTCGCCCGGCAAGGTGATGGCCGATCTCTTCGAATTTCCCTATTTTGAGGGGCTGGCCCGGCCTCTTCCCCATCACTTGCTTGCGCTGTGGAGCTTGAAGACCTCTTTTATCCGCTCGCTCCCCTTCGTCAAACACAGCTTTACCCGCTACACCGCACACCTTTTCCCAATCCATCTCAAGGCAGCGGAGCGAAAGACGGTTCCCGACTGCGAATGGGTCCATTTCGATCAACTCCATGAGCTCCCCTTTTCGTCGGGACATAGGAAAATTCTCCAAAGCTTTTTATCGCGGAATAACCCCCAACTGGCGCTGTTTTGATGGGCTGGACCCTCCTTCATCTAGAAGCCTCCCCTGGATGGGGCGGCCAGGAAATCCGGATTCTCCGCGAGGCGTTGGCCATGCGGCAGCGGGGGCATCGCGTTCTCTTCGCTGTCATGAACGGCGCCCTCTTAGCCAAAGAGGCCAGGAAAGAAGGTTTTGCCGTTTGGGAGATGAATTTCCATAAGTCCGGTTGGCCGCTCACTCTCTGCCGTCTCATCCAATTGATCTGGAAAGAAGGGGTCTCTCTCGTCAATACCCACTCTTCCCTCGATAGCTGGATCGGAGGGATTGCCGCCAGGCTCTCTAAAGTTCCCATTGTCCGGACAAGGCATCTCTCAACCCCGAACAAGGGAGGGCTCAATAGCCGTCTCCTCTACGGCAAGCTCGCCGATTTTGTGGTGACGACCTGTGCTGCGATCGTCCCCGAGATCGCCGATAAGTCGGGCAGGCCCAGCGGTTCCGTCCGGTCGGTGCCGACGGGAGTGGACCCTCTCAGGATGGAAGCGTCGGACGAAGAAGCGAGAGCTTTTCGCCAGACGCTCGGCGCTAACGAAGACGACTTCCTGATCGGAACCGCCTGTTTCATGCGCTCCTGGAAGGGGTTGAACGATTTCATGGATGCTGCGGTTCTTTTACAGGATGTACCGAGGCTTAAATGGGTCATCATCGGCGGAGGGCATCAGGCGGCGTACCGAAAACGGGCCGGCGAGCTGGGGTTGGGCAAGACGCTTCAGTTTACCGGGCATCTCCCCGATCCGATCGCCGCTATCAAGGGACTCGACGCATTTGCCCTTCTTAGCACAGCGCATGAGGGGGTCTCTCAGGCGATTTTGCAGGCCGCTTTTCTGGAAAAGCCGCTGATCGCCACTCGGACGGGAGGTCTTGGCGAGGTTTGCCTCGACGGCAAAACCGGAATTGAGGTCCCTCCCTTTTCTCCCAATGCAGTCGCCGCCGCCGCTTTGAAATTGATGGGCGAGGCGTCTCTTTGCCGCTTGTATGGCCAAAATGGGCGAGCTCTGGTGCTCAACCGGTTTACCCTGAAAAAAACTGTCGATGAAATGGAAGATATCTATCGGAAGGTGATGCAATGCTAGAAGAAATTCTCCCCTCTACTACAAGCCAGTGGGTTTTGCGAAACAGGAAGGCTCTGTCGCTCGGCGCCCTCGCCCTTTTTCTCTGGGTTGGTTGGCAAGGATTTTTCTCCGGGGCGCAAAGCGAGGTGTCTCTGGAGGAAAAGCTCGCAGCCTGGAAAAAGCATCCCGAAGAGGAGGCTCTCTATCAAGGGCTCAAGGAAAGCGTAAAACAGGTTTCGGGAACTCATCCCATCCAGGCCCAAATGGCGCAGATCCTCCTGTCGCTGGGCAAAGCGGATGAGGCGGAGTCTTTTGCCAGGGCGCCGATCGAAGAGCTGCGCAAAATCGCCCCCGCTTACGCCGAATTTTCAGAGACCAGCCTGCTTATTTCGAGGAAGAAGTACCAAGCGGCGCTGGAAAGAGCCGTTTCTTTGAAGGAAGCTCTGGATGGCGCGGGATCTGCCCTTTACGGTGAAAACCTCGTCCGGATTGCCTTTTTGCAACAGATCCTGGCAAACAGGGCCGGTGAGACGGCCGCCTGGGATGAGGTGGAAGCCTGGACAAAAATGCACGGTTTGGCGCGTCGCGAATCGGACTTCCATGCCTATCTTGAAGAGAGAAAGAGAAATCACTAAAAGACAATCTCCCAGGATTCTCCAAGCCAGAAAAAAGAGGGCGATCCGTGTGTATACCATTCGTGAGTGAAGAAACGGCTTTTTAGAATTT
>DAIDLB010000193.1 GCA_027449725.1 Chlamydiota bacterium | reverse complement strand
GGTTGGAAAGAGTTTAATAGGGGGCACTATGTGGACGCTATTTTGTTTTCTTGTGCGAGGCCTTCTTTCTCTCCGCTACCGGATCGAGGTGCGAGGACTCGATGAGCTGGATAAACGCTTGAGCCGCAAAGGGGGAACCCTCTTTTTGCCCAACCATCCGGCTCACATGGACCCTCTTTTCATTATGCTCCATCTCTGGCCGCGATATCGGCTGCGCCCTCTGGTCATCGAGTATGTCTTTCGCCAGTCGTGGATGAAGCCGTTCATCAAGCTGGTAGGGGCTCTTTCGATCCCCAATTTTGAGACTTCGATCAACCAGATCAAAGTACGGAAGGCGGAAAGAGCGATTCAAGAAATCGCCGAAGGGCTGAAGAGGAAAGAACACTTTCTTCTCTATCCCTCGGGGAGGCTCAAGAGCTCCGGCCGGGAGTTGGTCGGGGGGTCTTCTTCCGCCCACGCGCTTCTCCAGGAATGCCCTGACACGAATGTGGTCTTGATCCGGACGACGGGGCTTTGGGGCAGCAGCTTTTCCCGCGCCCTGACAGGCAGATCCCCCGACCTGAAGCGGACGATTCTTCGCGGCTGTCTGACGGCGATGAAAAATTTGATCTTTTTCCTCCCCAGAAGAAACATACTCATCGAAATCGAAGCCGAACCCGAGGGGCTGCCGCGAACGGCTGAAAGGCTGGTGTTCAATCGGTACCTTGAGAGCTGGTTCAACCGTTATCCTGATGAGACGGGGAAGGTTCATGAAGAAGAACCGCTACGTCTCGTCTCTTACAGCTTTTGGCGCGAGAATCTTGCCGAGGTGTACAAGCCGAAGAAACGCAAAGGGCGGGAAGGCGGCTCGGTTTCGCCGGACATCGAAAAGAAAATCTCTGTCGAAATTGCCCGCATTATCGAAAAACCCAACCTCGAGATCCGCCCCGAAATGCATCTTGCTTACGATCTCGCGATGGACTCGCTCCAAATCGCCGAGCTGGTCGGGTATATCGGGCAGCATTTTGAACTCGACGAGATCCACCCGGAAGATTTTGAAACGGTGCAAAGCGTCCTCGAGATGGCCGAAGGGGCTCGGACGAGCGGACAGAATGAACAGGAGCGGGGAAAGTTTTTCTGGCCTGAAGAGGAGGGGAGACCGGATCCGGTGCTTCCCCAGGGAAAGACGATCCCGGAAGCCTTTTTGCACACCTGCGAGCGGATGCGAGGGCATACCGCCTGCGCCGACGACTTGATCGGCCCTCTCAGCTACAAGAAATTGAAACGGGCGGCCCTTGTTTTGGCCGAATATTTCCGTACCCTTCCCGAAGAGAGGGTCGGCGTCCTTTTGCCTGCATCGGTTGGCGCCTTTCTCGTCATCCTGGGATTGCAGATGGCCGGTAAAGTGCCGGTGATGCTCAACTGGACGCTCGGCCCCCGCGCCCTCGGCGATATGATGAAGACGGCGGAGCTCAAGACGATCATTAGTTCCTGGCGCTTTCTGGAGCGGCTCTCCCACGTCGATTTCGGCGATGCGACCGACTGCATCCAACTCTTGGAAGACATCCGGCAAAACCTCTCCCTCGGAATGAAACTGCGCGGGCTATTCTCTTCATTTCTTGGAAGAAAAGCGCTCCTGTTGAAAATCAAGAGCTTTGATGAAAATAAAGAGGCGGTGATCCTCTTTACCAGCGGAACCGAAGCGAGTCCCAAAGGAGTCCCTCTTTCTCACAAAAATATCATCTCCGATCTCCGCTCCGGACTGCAGTGCGTTGAGTGGAAATCGACCGATCTCCTTTACGGCGTCTTGCCTCCGTTCCATTCCTTCGGATTTACAGTCGCGGGGTTGGCTTCTCTCCTGTCGGGCATACGCCTTGCCTTCTTCCCCGATCCGACGGACAGCTTTGCTCTGGCTGAAGGGATCGAGCGTTGGAAGGCGACGATTTTTTGCAGCGCGCCGAGTTTTCTCAAAGGACTTCTCCAAGCTGCAAAAAATGAGCAGCTCAAGACGATCCGCCTCTTTGTCACCGGCGCGGAAAAGACGCCGAAAGATCTCTACGACAGGGTGGAGAAATTGGGCAATGGCTCGAAGATCATCGAAGGGTACGGCATCACCGAGTGTTCGCCGATCCTGACTCTTTGCAGGCCGAACATGCCGTCCGTCGGCGTCGGTCAGCCGCTGGCTGACGTGGAGGTCCGGACGATCCATCCTGAAACGCTGGAGTCTTTAGCTCCCGGCTCCGAGGGAGAAATCTGCGTGCGGGGGCCGAACGTTTTCGACGGCTATCTCGGAAAGCAGAAATCGCCATTTATCGAACTCGACGGGCAAAGATGGTACCGGACGGGCGACATCGGCTATCTGGATGCGAATGACAACCTGATCCTCTCGGGGCGCCTCAAGCGCTTCACCAAAATCGGCGGCGAAATGGTGAGCCTCGGCGCTGTCGAAGAGACCCTGAATCAAGACCTTCTGCAAAAAGGGGCTATTGGATCCGATGCGCCGGCGCTGGCCGTCTGCGCAAAAGAGGAAGAGGGGAGGCAGCCGCAGCTCGTCCTATTCTCTACAGCCGAACTTGAAAAGGATTTTCTCAACGATATCCTGCGGGAAAGAGGGATGAGCCGCCTCATCAAGATCGCCCAGGTGCGCAAAGTGAAGGAGATTCCGCTCCTCGGCACCGGAAAAATCAACTACCGCGGACTGATGGACTCTTTCAAAGCATGAAACTCTACAACACCGAAACGCGCGTGATGCAAGACGTTTTTGCATCCCAGCCGGACAAACGCCTCCGCCTATATACCTGCGGCCCCACGATCTACAACTTTGCCCACATCGGCAATTTCCGGACCTATGTCTTTGAAGACCTTCTTCGCCGGACGCTCAAGTTCTTCGGTTTCCCGGTCGTACAGGCGATGAACCTGACCGACGTCGACGACAAGACGATCAAGGGGGCAATTCAAAATAACGTCTCTCTCAAAGAATATGTGGAGCCGTACCGCGCCGCTTTTTTTGAGGATTTGCAGACGCTCAACATCGAACCGGTCGAGTTCTATCCGGCAGCGACCGACTACATCCCCGAGATGATCCGGCTGATCGAAGAGTTGCTTAAAAACGGCTCGGCCTACCGCAGCCCGAATGGGAGCATCTACTTTTCCATCCGGAGCTTTCCCTCCTACGGCCGCCTCTCTCACCTGAACCTCGAAGACTTGCAGGTCAACGCCTCCGGAGAAAACGAGGCGGACGAGTACGACAAAGAGAGCCTCTCCGATTTCGTTCTCTGGAAAGCCTACGACCCGGCGCGCGATGGGCAGATCTTTTGGGAAAGTCCCTTCGGGCCGGGCCGCCCGGGATGGCATATCGAGTGCTCCGCGATGGCGATGAAGCTTCTTGGCCCCTCGGTCGATATCCACTGCGGGGGAGTCGACAACATGTTCCCCCACCATGAAAACGAGATCGCCCAATCGGAGTGCTGCTCGAAAGTCCGCTTTGTCCACCACTGGGTTCACGTCGAGCATCTCCTCGTAGACCACAAGAAGATGTCGAAAAGCCTC
>DAIDLB010000192.1 GCA_027449725.1 Chlamydiota bacterium | reverse complement strand
CGCGCAGGAAGGATTGACATGTTCCGACCGAGCGAGACAAAGCAGAATCGATTCGAATGAGGAGCACCATTCCCGCATCGGGAAGGGCGACGAAGAGAATCAATTCAGCGAAGTCGCAGCCGGTCGGAACATGTCAATCCTTCCTGCGCGCGGTATATCAACCCCTTCATGGACAACCTGAAGGATTTGAGCACCTGGAGACAGACCGCCGTAAAAGCGGGCTATTTTATGGAGTTGGCCGAGCAGCAGCTCGAAACAAAATTCCGCGAGTGCCAAACGAGGGACAAGGTAGCGATCAAAGCCACCGCCATCATCTATTTCCAAATCGCGGATCCGGAAAAGGCAGCTTACGCCATCGACGTTCTGCCGGATACGCTGCAAGAGACATGTCTGCACGTCTTGCGATCGACAATCGGTTGCCATGACTTCGACGATCTCTTCCTCAAACGGGTAGAGATCAACCGGACGGTCACAAAAGAGTTGGAGGAAAAAAGCAAGTCGTGGGGGATTCAGCTCCGCGAAGTGATCATCGGACAGGTCGCCTATAACCCCGAAGTGCAAAGGGCGCTGGAAGAAAAGAGGATCGCCGAAGCGAAAAAAGCCGCCAGGCTCATCGAATCCGAGGCGATCTCGGCCGCTCAGCTCGCCGCATCGGAAACGAGACTGAAAATCAGCGAAAATGATAGAAAAATCCAAGAGAGCGAAAACAGGGTCTTCGAGGACCTCGTGAAAAAGGTGGGCGCTGCAGCGGCGGTTCCCATGTATTTCTCGAAAAAACTGGAAAGGCTGCCCGAGAGCTGCAAACTCGTCGTTGTCCCCGTGGACTTCAAGGGCATGCTGAAAGTGGGATAAATGAAACTTATTGGCATCGATATCGGCGGCACGAAAATCTCTGTCTGTCTGGGAGATAGCGAGGGAAACGTCCTCGCATCCAGGCGGATTGCGGCGCAGCCGCTCGGAGGGGCGAAGCTTGGCCTCCCTGCCATTGCCAAAGAAATTGAGGAGCTAAAACCCAAGTGGAATGAGATCGGGGCGATCGGGATCTCTTCGCCTGGCCCCGTCTCTTCCAAAGAGGGGATAATGCTCTCACCACCTAATTTGAAGGGGTGGGAGGGAGCGCGCCTCGTCGACTATTTTTCCGACCGGTTCCAAAAGCCCGTTTTCCTAAACCACGACGCCAAGGCGGCTGCCTTGGCAGAGTATTTATTTGGCCACGCTAAGGGAACGGCCAACCTCGTTTACCTCACAACGAGTACCGGCATGGGCGGCGGCGCCATCGTCAACGGCCTCCTTGTCCAGGGAGCCTCCGACACCGCAACCGAAGTAGGGCATTATGTCCTCGATCCAAACGGTCCTCTCTGCGCTTGCGGCCAACGCGGCTGCTTCGAAGCGTTTTGCGGCGGCGCTATGTTGGCGCAAAAGATGCAAAAAGAGGTTGGTCAAAAAGGAATCGAAACCGCCGTTTTACAGGAAGCCGGCGGCGATCTGAAAAAAATCGACGCGGCCTGCCTCATCCGCGCACTGAAACAATCAGACCCGTACGCTCAGGAAGTCTGGAACGGGTTTATCGAGCGGCTTGCCCAAGGGATCGGCATTGTCTTGATGGCTTTCAATCCCGAAGTTGTCATCCTCGGCACGATGGCCATGCATGCAGGTCCCCTTCTTCTCGATCCGCTAAAACAAACCCTCCCCCGGTTTGCCTGGAAGGAGGCGCTGCAAGCGTGCCGCATCGAAACGAGCCGCCTGGAAAAGATCAGCGAGCTGAGCGGCGTCGCTGTTGCCGTTACAGGCTTCCGCCGCCATCGACATGAAGGGTCTGTCCGGTAACAAAAGAAGCTTCTTCCGAGAGAAAAAAAACAATCGCTGCCGCAACCTCCTCCGGTTTGCCGATCCTCCCCATTGGGATGGAAGCAACGGCCCTCGCCTCTTCTTCGCTCCCCGGCTGGTGCTTTTGCCGAAACAGCTCCGTTTCGGTCGGCCCGGGCGCCACAGCGTTCACCGTGATTCCGAAAGAGGCCAGCTCGATCGCCCAGGTACGGGTGCAGCCGATCAGCGCCGCTTTCGCCGCTGCATAGGAAGTCCGGTTTTTTGCCCCTAAAATCGCGCGGGAAGAAATGTTGACGATCCGTCCCCATCCCTTCTCCTTCATCGCAGGGACAAACGCCTGCGCAATCTGCACCGCCGCCCGGACATTGAGTTCATAGCATTGCCGTAAATGCTCCATTGAAATCGAACCGAGAGGCTCCGGATAAGCAACTCCGACGTTATTGACGATGGCATGGACCTGAGGGAGCTGTTTTAAAAGGGCGGCCGTTTCCCCTTCATCGCTCAGATCGCATGTAAAGAGCTCCCCCGGAAACGACCCGTTCTTTTCTCTGGCAACTCCGATAACCGAATAATTCAGAGCTGTGAGCGCCCTAGCGGAAGCAAGCCCGATCCCTTTGGTCGCCCCTGTAATCAACACCATTTTCTTCATTGCTCTTTATTCCTTACCCAGCTTAAACTCTGCGTTCAACCCAAAAATTTTTATCTTATGCATTGCAAACGTATTTCTTCAATGTCGGGATCTCTTTTTGAGTCTCCCATTCCAAAGCGCCGAAAACTCGCTGACAAAGTTCAGGAAGTGCGCAAGCGCTCCTTTCCGGACAATACCAATACTACGCCGGTCAAAAAGCGAAAGGCTGAACCCGATGTTGTAATGAGCGATCCTCCCCTTCCCCGGCCGCTCCGCCCCTTGGTCGATAGCCGCTTCCTTCCCAAGAGGGAAGTCAGAAATGCTCCGCTCTCCTCCGACTCAATGCCGCAAACGACCTACCAAAAACACTTGGCCAGCACTCTTTTCGGATCGATTCATCCCGCCGATGAAAAGCTGCTTCATTTTTCCAATAAACCCAAAACAGTCAAACACCCACTTCGCCCTTTTTCCATCACTTCTCCCCACCCAAAATGCCTCGTAGGCAAAGTTTATTCCACCGACGGATTGCCGGACGATTATTACTCACAAGCTCTCGCATATAACCCACACCGAGATTGTACGGCTGTCATTCTCGATGGAGGTGTGGTGTTAAGCAAAAAGGGTCGGATGCATGAACTTTCTCTTCCCGTTAATGATGCCAAGTCGATCGCATTCGACCCCAAAGGAAACGCACTTTTGGTAAGTCTTGAAGACGGCCGCCTGATCGGATACGACCTCACTTTTAGCGCGGGCGGTATTGATTCTCATATTGCGTGTGAAACCGATCTCCATTCCGCCCCCGACCAAATCCTCATCTCTGATTCCTCCATTTTCGTCGGAACGCACGGAGGGGAAATCGCACGGATCAGCAAGGCGAATGTTTCGGAGATCAAGAAATATGCCCATCTCGGATACTCCAGCATCACCGGACTGGCGCTTTCTCCCAACGGCGAATGGCTTCTCGCCGCTGATAACGACGGAGTATTTTATCTATTTGATCCCAATTGCCCCGAACCGGTTCAGACGATAAAGAAGTTCGAGTCCGCTGTAAAAGCGCTGGCCTTCTCCCCTTGCGGACGTTTCTTTGCTGCTGGCGGAGGAAACGACGATCCCCGTGTCGCCCTCTTCGCCATCCAGGAGGGAAACATCGAAGAGATCTCGAGTCAATATACAAGCTCTCAAGCGACCTCTCTTTTCTGGCTGAACAACTTTCTCTTTTCAACCCATAGAGACGGCTTCATCCGGACATTTTCCGTCGCTCCCAATGTCCTCCCCCCATTGAGCGCTCCGGAAATGCACGAACTTCCCGTTCATGGAAACAAGCTTAGCTACGCCGCCCTGAAATGCCGGAAACCAAATAACCC
>DAIDLB010000191.1 GCA_027449725.1 Chlamydiota bacterium | reverse complement strand
GCGACGTTTGATCCGTTTGCGACCGAGGGGAATTTGAACTCGATCGTCATCGGCCCTTCGGGTTCGGGGAAGTCGGTCTTCATGCAGGAGATGATCCTAAGCCACCTCGGCCAGGGAGGGAGGGTCTTTGTCCTCGACCTCGGCCGGAGCTTTGAAAAGCTCTGCCATCTCCTCGACGGGCAGTATCTCGCCTTTTCCGAAAAGAGCCGCCTCGATCTGAATCCGTTTCACGCAATCCGGGATGAGGGGGACAACGCGTCGCTCGAGATGGTCGCCTCCATCGTCGCCACGATGGCGATGCCGATGCAGAAGATCGACAAAGAGCGCTCCGACATTTTGGCGACCCTCGTCAAGATGGCCTGGGAAAAAGAGGGGAAAAACGCTTCCATCGACACCTTGATCGAGCTCATCGATACGATGAAGTTCCACTCCGAGCTGATGATTGGCGCCGTCGAAAGCGTGAAAGAGGGGCTCAAAAAATATGGGAAAAAGGGCGTTTACGGAAACTACTTTTATGGCGAGAGCGCTGTCGATTTTTCCTCGAACCTCGTGGTCATCGAGACGGAAGAGCTCAAAAATATGGCCGACTTGCAGTCGGTCGTCTTACAGATGTTTATGCTCGAGATCACAAACCAGATTTTTATGGGCGACCGCAGCCGCCGCTGTCTGATTTGCATCGACGAGGCGTGGGACCTCTTGAAGAGCCCGCAGATGGAGGGGTTCATCGAGTCCTTGGCCCGCCGTCTCCGGAAATACAACGGCGCGCTTGTCGTCGGAACGCAGAGCGTCAAGGATTTCGATCGCTCCGCTGGAGCGAGGGCCGCCTTTCAGAACTCGAACTGGCTCATCCTGCTCGGCAAGGACAACGATTCGATCAACGCGATCAAGAAGGAAAACCTCGTCGCCCTGGACGAGGGGCAGGAGGCGGCCCTTGCGTCCCTCCGGATGGAAGCGGGGCAATACTCGGAGCTCTTTCTCTATCACAAGGGGAGCGGCTCCGGCATGGCGCTGCAGCTGAGGCTCGATCCGTTTTCTTCGATGCTCTTTTCGACCAAGGCGGATGAGTTTCAGGCGGTGCAGGAGTTGAAGGAAACGATGCCGATCGCAGACAGCCTCGAGTGGCTGAGCGTTCGGTTGGAGTCATTCAAGCGTCTGATCGCCGCAGGATACACGGCCAAAGAAGCCGTCCGAAAATTATTGGGAGAAACAACATGAAATTTGTCCTGCTCGCCCTGATTGCGATTGGATGTCTGGAAGCAAAAGAGTTTGGGCAAAGAGGGCCTCTTTTTCCCATCGAAGAAGAAAATCTTGAAGAACATTTCCGCAAGATGGGAGCTCAGGTGGGGGCGCAAGTTCTGGCGGGGGTCCAGAGGGAAATTGAACACCCGGGACCCCTCGGCATTCCTCCGGCCGGGGAAGCGTCCAGCCATCTCGTCGATCTCTCCGGACTCGATCTAAACATGCTCTTTTTTGATGGGGACGACCCAACCCAAATCGCCTGGGCGAAAGAGCACGGGGACGGCTTCCTTTGGATTCTGACTGGCGGCTCGCCCTCGGCTTTGGAAGAGGAGACGGGCCGCGAGATCTTTTTTGACCAGATGGGGCTGTATACCTCGCGCCTCAAAATCAAGGCGGTCCCCGCCACGGCCGTGCCGGACGAGGGGCAAATCCGCGTCAACCAAGTGCCGGTGAAACCATGATCGCATCGATTCTCGCCGTGCTGTTAACCATTGCCTCCCCCAAATGCAGGGAGTGCGAAGAAAAACCGGACAACCGCAATCTCGTTGTCTTTATGTCGTTTTCCCTTCCAATGGAGAGTTGGAAGGCCTATTCGGCGGAGGTCGAGAAAACCGGCGGCACGCTCGTCCTCCGCGGCATTCCGGACAACTCCTTTTCGGCCTTTGCCGCGAAGGTCCAGGAGCTGCGCAAAGAAGGCGTCAAAGCCGATATCGATATCGACCCTGTGCTCTTCGAAGAGTTCGGGGTCGAATCTGTTCCCGTTCTTCTCGTTCGGGATGGGGACAACATTGACCGGGCGGACGGCCACTTCGGGCTGCAGCCGTTTCTAGAAGAGAGTGCCGCCACGGGCGACGCCTCCGCCATGTCCAAAACCAAATTGGAGCGTCTCCGATGAAAAAAATCCTCTGTCTCTTGGCCCTTGCAAGCATCGCCTACGCCGAACCTCGGGAAGAAGCTGAAGGGAAACTCCTCAACCCGTTTACGGAAATCTGCTGGAAGTGCGCGTTTCCGATCCAGATTCCGGGCGACGGCAACATGCCCGCCGCCTGCGTCTGCCTCAAGGATGGAACCGTCGGCGTTCCGCTGAAGTTTTGGGAGCCGGCCGCCATCGTTGAAGTGACCCGGACGCCCTACAAATTTGTGTCGCTCAACCTCGACCTGAGCCCCAAGAGCGCGCATGAGCGCGGGGGCGTCCGAACGGGCGGGACCAGCCAGAGCAGCTTTTATCATGTCCACTACATCCCCTTTCCGGTATTCCGGGTGCTCGCCTTTATACCGGGTTTTGAGTGCATGAAAGAGTGGAAAGAGATCAATCCCCCCTGGTGCTCCGAGTGGGACCCGAGTTGGAAGCATCCCGTGCTGGCCCGGATTTTTACCGACCCTGAATTCGACCACTCGCCCGAGATGATCGCTCAGTGTTCCCAAGACTGCAAAGCGATCAAAGACGGGAAGGAGACGGACAAGTATTGGTGGTGCGCCGGGTGCCTCGGCTCTATTTATCCGTTGAGCGGCCATGTCGCCCACCACGTAACCCCGCTCAAATCGAGCGCGCTCCTCGTCTACCGGATGCTCGGCAAGATCCACACGGTCCGCTGGTGGTCTATGGGGCCGAACGGCTACGACCCCGCCGATCCGCAAGGGGGGTGGTGCGGACGGCAGAGCATGCGCCGGATGCCCAAAACCTTTTATAAGATGCAGCTTCTCCGCCCTGTCTCCATCCGCAAATGCTTTAGCCTCGGACAGCCGACCGAGAGCTGGGGCAAGGGAACGTCCAGCCCGATCCGGGGGGAGGATTTTGCTTACCTCGTCTGGAATGAGAAGCGGTGCTGCTTCAACCCCGCCTCTTCCGCTTTGAGCGGAAAGGCGAAAGAGATCGTCGACGGGTTTAGCGGCGGCTTCAAACGAATGAGGGAAGAAATTGAGAAGATGCCGCAGTTTTTCCGGTTTGTCTTCGACCCCATTTTAAAAGACTCCTATGTCCAAAGGGCCGAGGCGGTCGTCTCGAGGGTGAAAGACTTTACCGAGCGGTTTGAAGTTCAGGAAGAAGAGAAGCAGCCATGATCACCGAATTCGGGATGGACGCCTATCCTGCGATCGGCGTCGTCAAAACGGAGATCGTCGAAGTCGTCGACGGAACGCCGGATGTCGAGTGCGAAGAGGGGGAGACCTGGCGCACGGTGATCCGCGAGCATCTGGTCGTCGATGTGGAGCCGGAAGAGAGGCGGGTATCGCGCCAGAGCTGCGCCGGCCATGAGGTCGAGGTTGCCCGCGAGGATAAGGGGCTCGTCTGGTTTCACAACAAGTCGACGGCCGACGAGCTGGCAGCCGAAACGCGCCGCCGAATGGCAGAAGACCGGAATTTGAAGACGAGCAATGTCCGGACGGTCAAAAAAAATGATCTTTACGGCGTCGAGGCGAGCTATACGCATCGCGATGATGCGGCCACCTGCAGCCACTCTAACTACCATTCGGCAGCGGCGCAGGCAGGATGGGAAGAAAAGCGGGTCTACCGATGCCGGGGGCATTGGTACCAGCACGGCGGCCGCAACATCTATTCCGATGGGGATAACGCCGATAAGAGGCGGCAGAAGACAAAAGCGAAATTGGCCGAGATCCGAAACGGGTTCAAGGCAGCCTATGCGGCGAGCGAGTTTTACCTCCACCAGTTCCCTCACGAAGACGCGAAGGATTTCGATGTCCACGGATGGTACAAACACCGCGATTCCGAGACGAAGCCGTGCGAAGAAGCCGTTTTAGTCCTCTCCTATGTCAAGCCGGAGAAAAGGACCGAGAGATGGGAGGCGGATGGAATTCCTCCGGCTTGTCCCTGCATCCGGGAGATCGCCGGTGCGGAAAAACGGGTTCGCGTCTTCGAGTGCGCAAAAGAGCCGGGGTCGAAATGCGAAGAGTGCCGAAGGCAGGGAGGCTCCCTGGTAAAAAAAGAGTGCATCGGCAAAGCGCCGGACGGCCGCTGCGTCAAGTGGAAAAAAGTCTACGACATGAAACAGTTTGCTCCCTACACCAAGCGGATCCACCACTTTGAAGATGGACGGAGCGTGTACGGCTTCAACGGTGAGTACGACGACTGGATGAAAACGTCCAACAAAAGCGATTTCGCCGAGACCTTTGCAGCGCTTTTGGGGGTTGGGGCAAGCCATGTGCCGGGAGAGGCGGTTGAAGCGAGAAATGAGCTTGGAGATGAGAGATGCCGCTTCGTCGGCCTTCGGATGGATGGCGGAGACGATGTGAAGTTTGTCTACTGCTGCTTTGCCGACAAGATCGCGCGGCTCGTCCAGGAGGGAGCGAAAGAGGGGTGGGGGACGCCCAGCGTTCCCGATTGCAGTTCGGTCCGTCCGTCCGATCTCGAGGCGCTCGATCTGACCGAAGCCCATGACGAGATCCTCGACCGTGGGATGATCGAGAGAATCCAAAAACAGATGGCCGGACAATGATTTTGTTGAGCTGTCTATGCGTACTGGGACGGATGAGCGGCTGGTATTATTTCGAAGAGCCGGAGGAGCGGCTCGATTCTGAGGAGGCCAGGGAAGCTCTGCAGAGCGTCAAAGCGCATCACCAAAACCTCCTTGCGCTCGCCCTCATGGAGCCGACGCGGAAAAACATCGGCGCCTACATCGAAGCGGAAAAAAAGGCGAGCGAAGAGAGCCTCCGCTTCGCCGAAACGTGGGCCGATCTCCAAAAACAGCACGACTTTTCCAAGCGGTATTTTCTCCTCCTCTCCTTCAAAGAAGGGGCGGATGAGGCGGCGCGGATCGCCAAAGAATTCGCCGTCCTCCACCACTGGACCCTGAAGGGGCTCTCTCTCGACGGAGCGAAGATCGAGGGGCTTGACGCCGAGGCGGACCGAGGCCTCGGCCGGGTTCTTCCCGAGGGATTTTATGCCGTCGATCCGGAGGAAGAAAGCGCCATCGACCTCGGCTCGGATATTGTTTCTCTAGAACAGCTCGAAGAGCGGATCGTAGAGAGGTGCGAGCTGTGATCGCCCTCTTTCTTTCCTGCACGCTCTTTGCTTCCGGCCTCGATTCCCAGGTGAAGCGGTTTTTCGAGGAGAACAATGTCGACGAGCCTTTGCTGGCCTCCGAAAAGGCGTCGCAGGCGGCGCCGGCGGCCCCGCCTCCTCTCGACTATGTCGAAGGGGGCATCCAGACGGCGAACGGCAAGAGGATGATCGACTCGCTTGCGAAGATCGCGGCGAGCAACCCCGAAGACATCCAGACGGCGAGAAAAGAGGCGAAAGACGCGAGCGCGTTTGCCTATCTCATCGCGATGGATTCGATTTCGTCTCTCGCCTCTTCCGTCTCCGACCAGATCCAGACGTGGGCGAACCAGCTCAATACGATGGCCCTTCTTACCGAGGTCGCAGACCAACAGGCTGCGGGGGCGTTTGCCAGGGCGCAAAGGCTCGACGGCATCACCGAAGACCGGTTTGAGACGAGAAAGGTTTTGGACGAAGAGGCTGAGCCGAGAAACATCGGAGAAGAAGCGCTGCAGGACCTTGGCGAAGAGACCCGGGAGCTGTTTTTGAAGATCACGGGCTCAATTGTCCTCTATCCGGACCGGATCGAATGCATTCCGCCGCAGCATCGAGAGACGATCCAAAAACTGTTGGAGGCGGAGCGGAAAAAGATCGGGCGCCTCCTCCAAGAGATCCAAGCGAAACTCCGCGACGGAAACAGCCCTTTTTCCGAAGAGGAAAAAAAGCTTATCCATACGTCCCGATTTCCTCTGGCCGGCCTGATCGCTCTGATGACGCAATACCAAGGCTCTCCGGCTGCGCTGGAGATGGAGCGCTTCAGCCATCTCATCGCCAGGGACCGGACGCTCCAATTCGTCGACGGCGCGGCCAAAGACGCCTTGAACCGCGCGAGGGCCTATGCGGCCGTCCGCCCGTCCGGAGAGATGTTTGTGCGGCAGATCGAACAGGTTTTGAAAGACATCAAAGCCCAGGAAGCCGAGCAGCAAAGCCAGGTGCAGGCGGAGATTTCCGCACTTGAGCTGATGCTCAAACTCGATGGGGCGGTATGATCCATACAGTTGGAAACGGCGAGCTTTTGGAGCGGGTGTTTTCCTCCCTCAGCCACGTCCTCTATGGCGGCGAAGAGGGGATCCAGGGGACGTTCCGGCTTCTCGTCCGCCTCACTTTGACGTTCGGCGCGTTTGCAGCTCTCTGCCTCGCCTTTATGCGCCAGAAGTTCGAGCCTCTCATCAAGAGTTTTTTCCTGCCGGCGCTGGCAATCCTCTCCCTTCTGTTGGCGCCGCGCTCCACGCTTGAGATCCACGACTATGCCAGGGAAGGGCGCAAGACCAAGGTGGAAAACGTCCCCTGGTTTTTGGCAAGCGCGGCAGGGTGGTCGAGCGAGCTGTTTTATCGCGTGCGGGTTCTTTTTGAGGAGGCGGTCCGGGTCCATTATCCCTGGACGGAGCGGATTGGGGCGGGAGCGGCCCCCTTTTTAGCGCCGAAAGTGGCCGAAACGGAGCTTCGCACCTTTTGCCGCGAGTGCGTTTTCCGCGACTTAAAGCTTGGGGTCTATAACAAAGAAGAGCTGGCCAAGTCAGCCGACCTCTTCGATTTTTTCAAGCAGAGGACGGCGCGCAACCGAACCATGCTCTATCGCGGAAGTTGGATTCCCTGCAGGGAGGCGATTGAAAAGATCGACGCGAGCCTGACAGGCGATCTCCTCGTCGACGCCCTCATCGAAGGGGACCTCTCGGAGCGGGAACGCTCGCTCCGCCAGCTCTTCAGGGGAGAGGAGAAACAGTGGGTCAAGCAGCAGATTGCGATCCGTTTGCTTCAGGAAGAAAAAAGCCAAAGCTCGTGGACGACGCTTGCTGCTTCGAGCATTCCCGCTCTCCGGAATTTTTCGGAAGCGCTCCTTTATCTGATCTTTCCCCTCATCCTCCTCCTGGCGCTCCTCTCTTTTGGCTTAAAGCTCATTTTGCACTGGTTAAAACTTCTCGTCTGGATCTCGCTCTGGCCCATCTTCTATGTCGCCGTAGACCTCTTTCTCCAAACCCTCTGGGAGAGCCGTCTGCCGGCAGCGGGATTGACCCTTGGGACGGCGGATGAGATCGCCTCCCTCTACCGGGGGATCGAGATCACAGCGGCCCTTCTCCTCGCCTCGATCCCGTTTTTCACCTGGGCCTTTTTACAGGGGGGCTTGTCCCAGCTCTCCCACCATGTCTCTGTTTCTTCCAAGCACGAGGTCAAAGCGCCCGAGAATGCGAAGAGCGTACCGGAGAAACCGCTTGTCCAGAGCGCGCCGAAGCAGTCGGGAGCGCTTCTGACAACGCGGGTTGAGACGTCGAATGCAAGCACGCTGATCCGGGAGCAGGAAAAGACAACGATTCAGACGAGAGAAAAAACCGCGCCCGCCTATCGCGGAGCGAGGCAGGAAACTGTGCCGATCCCCTCGGCACAAACAAGGTCGCCCGGAATGCCGCCGCCAATCGAGAAAGAAGCGGAGAAGATGCAGGTGCCTCTGAAGGAGGAGCCGCCATGTGGGTCTTGATCGCTTCCGGCGGCGCCGCCGCTTTTTCGCTCTTCGCGGAATTGGGCCTCGGACTTGCACCCTGCTTTCTCTGCCTCATCCAGAGGGGGCTGCACCTCGCCACCTTTGCTTGCGCCCGCATCCGAAAACTGTGCCTGCTCCTCCTCTCGCTGAGCCTCCTTGTCTCCACGTACCACGCCCTTGTCCAATTCGGCCTCATCCAGGACCGGTGCAAGGCAGCGCGCATCACGGACTTGGCTTCCTATAAACAAGCTCTAAGGGCCTCGCCTCCTTGCAAAGAGGCGGGGGAGATCGCCGGGGTTCCGGCCTCCGCCTTAAACGCCCTTTTGTCGGGCTTCCTCCTAATCACCCAATTCAAGAGAAAACAATCATGAGATACGCACTTTCCCTCTTCCTCGTCCTCGGCTCTGCGGCCTATGCCGACAAATACGACCGGCTGGAGGCTTACTACGAGAAGCAGCCGAAGCTGGAGGCAACGGCTCCGAGTTCCCACCACGTTAACCTAAAGCATGAGCTCTTTTACGATGCGATGGACACAGAGCATGCAAGTCTCAAAGGAACCGGGCGCGGCTGGCGCGGGAGCTATGAATATGCGGCGCCGAACAAGCCCTACTTTGCCTTGGAAGGAGCCTATTCGACGACTGGCTCGATGAATTGGGATGGGGTGGCTTTCGATTCCGTCCCCCACTCGATGAAAGACAAGGTGCGGGGGATGCCCGAAATCATCCTCCGGGATTTGGGGCGGGATGAAAACTATAAGCTCTTCGAGCGGATTTCGAATTGCGACGGCAACGCGGCGTTTGTGTTCAACGGCTGCAGGTACTACAGCAAAGACTTGATCGACAACACCGGCTACATCGACTCGACGCACGGAGATGTCCTTGAGCTCAATAACGACTGGATGACGGGTGGAAAAGTGGACAAAGAGAGCGTCGGGAAGCATTTTGGGAACAATATCCGAAAAACGCAGGGGAACGGAATTCGGAGCATCCGCTTCAACGGGAAGGAATACTACCGGATCAAAGACAGTTCGGAAGAAAAAGAGGTGCTCCGCTCTTCCCTCGGTTCGGTCTCCAAGACCTTGGCCGACCTCAGCATGAAGGCAGGGACCAGCCTGTCCTTCGACAAGGCGCTCTTCACCCCGTTCGCGGGATTGGGCTACCGCTCGGTGAAAACCGTCGAGAGCCTGCGGCTTCTTGGGCCCGACGAACAGACGATTGTCGACAGCCATCCGGAGCTGCATCTCGCCGGCATCAATGACACCTGCTACGCCTCCTGGGGCGCAAAAGGCAAATATTCTTTCAGCCCCTGGTTCGACCTGGGATTGACCGGGCAGGTCAACCACGGCCTTTTCTATAAATCCGCCGGCTTCGCGCCGGAGCATGATAAGGGCCTCTTCAGCTTCGTCGGCTACCGCGCCTCGCTGCCCGTCTCCCTGCACTTGGGCGGCAAGGTCAAATACAACCTCGAAGCCGAGCCGTATATGGAGCAATTCGATGTCGGAAGAAAAGAGACGAACACGGGGATCCGCTTCTCGACCGGCATTAGCTTTTAATAGTCATAATATATTAAAAATAAGCTACTTGCTTCTGTATTCTTGATTTGATAATTAAGGTCATGGTAACATGACTATAGTTATAGGAGGGTTATGGCAGAATACATCCAGGCCGGCAAGTTCAAGGCGAGGTGCCTGAAGTTGATGGATCGAGTTCACCGAACGAAAAGGCGGATCATCATTACCAAGCGAAATAAACCGATCGCGCAGCTGGTTCCTGTAGAGGAGGAATCGGGAAGCCTATTCGGGAAAATGAAAGGTACGATCCAGGTTGTGGGAGATATTATTTCTCCGATCGATGAGGTTTGGGATGCCACTCGTTAAGGAAATTAAAAAGCATAAATTATTATTGGATGCCCATATTTGGATATGGATGGCTGCGGGAAATACCATTATCTCGCCGAGCGCGAGAAAGGCAATCGAACAGGCTCGAGAGTATGAACATCTTTTAATCGCTCCCATCTCGGTCTGGGAAATTTCAATGCTATGTGAGCGCAAACGGATTGTTTTGGATATGGAATTGACAGATTGGTTGAAGCAGTGGATAGAGCTTCCGGGTATTGTAATGGCGCAGTTTACATTTCAAGTGGCCATTCTTAGCAATCGCCTTCCCGGACTTCTCCATAGCGACCCTGCAGATCGGATTCTGATTGCCAGCGCTTATGAGGAAAATGCGGTATTGGTTACTGCGGATGAGAAAATTTTAAAATACGGTGAGGGGAATTTTATTTCGGTCTACGATCCTACCTG
>DAIDLB010000190.1 GCA_027449725.1 Chlamydiota bacterium | reverse complement strand
CGCTCCGATTTCCAACCAGGGGAAGGAAGGCGGAGTCTTGCCGGGCGGCGGAGGGGATGCAGGAGGTGGCGGCGGCGTAGGGGGAGAAACTTCCTCTGTTTTAAGCGGTTCGTCCGCAATCGAGATAGTATCAGATTGATTGACCGGTGCGGATGTCAGAGTTTCGGTCATGTTCGTTTGGCGATTTTTGAGCCATTGGGTCAAGTTGAAGGAGGATAGAGGGACAAAATCCGAAGTTTCGGGTTCAGCGGTAAGAAGAAGCGCCTGTTTGGCTGGTTTGATTCCAGGATTAGGCAGAGCGGGGCCATCGCTTTCTTCGCCGTCGGTGACAATCAATCGAGGTTCTTCCGGCAGAGTTTCAGTTGGAATGGTTTTGATCTCGGAGATTGGCTGCCAGCCTGTCTCTGCAAAAGACTGGTTCTCGCTGAGCTGCATCGGGTGCACGGTTAGAGGAAAGTCCTCTTGGGATTCGGGATAGGCAAAGAGAGCGGATGGGTCGAACAAACGGGGGCAGGTGGGCAAGGTTTCATTCGGAATGGTTTTGACCTTGGAGATTGGCTGCCAGCCTGTCTCTGCAAAACACTGGTTCCCGCTGAGCGATAGCGGATGCACGGTCAGAGGAAAGTCTCTCGTGGGGACGGGACCTATAAAGAATTGATCGAAAGGAAAGCGAGGTTTGTCGAATAAGCGGAGGTAGGGAGGGAGAGCTTCGGATTTTGATTGAGGTCCTTTGCTTGCCGGAGACAGGTCCGCCCGAGATTCAAGATAAGATAGGTCGAACAAGCGGGGGCTGGAGGGCAGAGGTTCATTCAGAATGGGTTGGTCCGCAAAGATTGGTTGCCAGCCTGTGTTTGCAAAACACTGGTTCCCGCTGAGCGGCAGCGGGTGCGAGGTCAGAGAAAAGTTCGCTGGGGATTCGGGATGGGTAAAGGGGGGTAATTGATTGACAGCAAAGGAAGTTTTATCGAAAAATGGATCGATTGGTTGGGATTGAAAAAGTGGGCAGGAGGGCAGAGTTTCGGTCGTGTTCTTCTGAGGGCTTTTAAGCCATTGGGTCTGGTTCAAAAGAGTTGGGGGATCAAGGTCTTGGATTGGCCGGTCATCGCTGTCAGTGACGGGCAACTGCGGCTCCTCGGAAAAGGCGTAGCTGCGGATGAGGTAGGACAGAGTTCCAACGCCCAGGACAGCGAGAGCTGCCAGGCCGACTTTAGTAAAAAGAGAGAGTTCCTGAGGCGGCGGAACAATTGGCTCTACGACCTCGGGCGGAGAGGGTTCGGGCGCAGGCGCCGGAGGTGTTGGCTCTGGCTCCGGTGTTGGTTCGGGAGTTGGAATCGGTGTTGGTTCGGGAGTTGGCTCCGGCGAAGGTACGGGCGATGGCGTTGGGAGAAATTTCTTGACGGGTTCGGGCGTGGGAGGTTCCGGCAACAGCTTGGGCGGTTCCGGGATGATCGGTTTCGGGATTCGGGCTCCGCAATAGAAGGCTGCGTAGAGGAGATCTGCAATCAGAAGAAAGGGGAGGGCGAGAAGGAATCCTGCCAGTTTGACAATTTTACAAATCGTATTTTGGTTTTGGGCCGGCAAATACCCTTTAGTGACCGGAAGGGCAGGCAAAAAAGAGGAAATATTTTTTGTCATTTAAAAGCTCAAAACGGGTGAATTTGCGAATAGTATAAAGAGCTGGTGAATATTTGTAATGAGGATTTTATGAAAGGAACTTTTTGAGATGGTTTCTGAAAATAGGGAAATGGACTACTCTTTTTTCAACGTAAATGAGAGGGGAACTATGGCAAAGCTATACTTTCGGCATGGAACGGTTGGGAGTGCTAAGACGCTCAATCTGCTCGCCGTCGCGCATAACTACCGACAGCAGGGTAAAAAAATTATTTTAATGAAGCCGGCCTTCGATACGCGCTTCGGGCGTGGAGCGATCAAATCTCGGGCGGGCCTTGAGCAGGAGGCAGACCTCTTGATCCAGCCGGACACTTCGCTTTTGGCCGTAGATTACACCGACGTGAGCTGTGTGCTGGTGGACGAAGCGCAATTTCTCAGCGAAAAGACGATCGAGGAGCTGCGGCAGATCACCCTCGATTGGGACTTGCCGATCATCTGCTACGGCCTTCGCACCGACTTCAAATCGCGGCTCTTTGAGGGATCGCGCCGCCTGATGGAACTGGCCGACTCGATCGAAGAGGTCAAAGCGACCTGCCACTACTGCAACCGCAAGTCGATCATGAACCTGAAGTACGTCGATGGAAAGGCCGTGGCCAAAGGGCCGTCGGTGGAGCTGGGGGCGGAAGAAAAGTATTTACCGGCCTGCTATAAATGCTACTCCTCCGAGCTGGCGAAAAAGCCGGAGCGGAAGATGGCGGCGGTTCGTTAGGTTTCAGGCTCTTCGAGGCCGAACTTAACTTCTTTGCGGAGAAGCATCATGCCGGTCAGGTTGAAGAAGAGGAGGAAGGCGCCTGAGAGCGACATGATGAGAAATGCCTGGGAGGCGTCGACGAAGGCGAAGAGCGGCAGCGCAATGGCGGCGTAGAGGTAATAGAGCCTCGGCCCCCACTTCACAGAGACGAATTTGGCGCATTTGACCCCGACGACGAAGTAGGCGAGGATGGTCGTATAGCCGAGGAGAAAGAGGAAAAACGGCATGAAAAAAGCCATGAAGGGGAAGTGGAGCCCCAGGGCTTCTTGCACCATGAGCGTGACGTCGATATCGGTTTTCCAGTGGCCTGTCAGGAGGACGACGAAGATGCTGAGCGAGCAGATGACGAAGGTATCGATGAAGACGCCGATGATGGTAAGGGAAGATTGCCTCTTGAACTGGTTGGAGTGCCCCTCGCTATAGATGACCGAAGTGTAACCGACCCCGATATCGCCTGAGTAGGCGCCCCGGGAGAGGCCCATTGAGAGGGTCAGCATGACCGTGCTTCCGGCGAATCCTCCCACGGCGGCCTGCGGGGTGAATGCCCCCCTGAAGATCATCGCGAACATTTCGGGTACCTCGGAGAGGTGCTGGAAGATGACCCAAAAAGACATGCCGATGTAGAGGGCGATGAAGAGCGGAATGATCGCGCTGCACACTTCGCCGACACGGTTGATTCCGCCGGTTGCCACGACGAGAACGGCGATGAGGAGAAGCCCTACGACGAGATATTCGTTGAGGTTCCAATTGACGGAGATGCTGTCGGCGACGACGTTGAACATGAAGATTTCGACGCCGTAGATGCAAAGAAGGATGCAGACGACAGGCGCGACCCAGCGCTGTTTATACGCTGCGGGCAAAAAGTACATCGGGCCGCCGTCGTAGCTGCCGGAGTTGTTTGGGACGCGGTATCGAAAACCGAGGTAGACTTCCGCATATTGGATCAACATTCCAAAGAGTCCGCCGACCCAGGTCCAAAAGAGAGCTCCCGGCCCTCCTATCTGAACCGCCGTACAGATCCCGACGACGTTTCCGATGCCGATGCAGCCGCCGATCGCCGCAAAAAACGTTTTCAGCGGATGGATTCCCTTGTCTCCGTGCGAGACCCGTTCGCTGAAAAAGGCGATGAAGGAACGGAGGATCCCGCCAAAGCGGCGGATCTGAAAGAAGCGGGAGCGGATCGAGAAATAAAGCCCCGCTCCCACAATTAAGACAAATGCAACATGCGCCCAGAGGAACTCGTTAAAAAGTTCCAGTGATTGAAAAATAGACTCAAACATCTCCCGCGCATCATAGCGGGAGACGGCATTTGCGCACAGAAATTTCGGTTAGAGTAGAGTCCTGCAAGTCTTTATGGAAGAGCCTGCGGCGATATCGGTATCGCAAACTGTTTTTTCTCTGACGAGACGGCCTAAATTCTCGATGGCCGAATGCTCCAGATTTTTGAAAGAACAGCGCGATTGTTCCAATTCGCAAGAGGCGGCTTGCCAGGCATTTCTCGTATCGGCGAAGGCGTGGAAAAAGATTTTGGCTTCCGGCTTGTCATACCTGTTGAATCTTTTTTCTATTTCTTCCTCAGAGATGAGAGGGTGGGTCCTGGTTTCTGTAACAGAGGTTTTTACTCCGACAAATAGCTGGTATGAGGAGTCCATGCCGCGTACGGAGCCATGTTTGAGAATGGTTGCTACTACGCTATCTGGAATTGGTGCATTAGGAACAAGTTCCTTTTCCAGTTTAATGGAGGGGAGATTGCAGAATGGTTCAGCGCCTCCGATTGCGGCCACCACATCGAGGGTGGACGTTTGCGTAGGGTGATAGTCGGAAAGAGCAGCCATGCATTCTTCAGGAGTTCCCATTCCAACAGCATGTTGTTGTTGCTCAAAGCAGCTTCTTTCGTGATAACCGATGTACAGCTCTGTTTCCAGATTTTTCAGAATATCGGCGCAGGTAGGTTCAGGGGGGGGCTGAAGAAAATGGTGTAGAGCTACGCCGGCTGCTGCAATGGCTGTGGCAGCGACGGCCGCTTTGCAAACAAAAACGCAGGCGTTGTAGGCGTCATTTTTGAATGCTTGAATTGGTATTGATTTCATCGATTACTCCTTGGTTGAGGGAAAGAGTTTATGGCAAAAAATGGATATATTGCAAGGGAACCGAGCGTTCATCCGTTTGTACATTTTCGGTCGAGTGTGCTATGTCTCGAAAAGCTGTCTTATCAATGGGAGGCGCTATGGGCGACGTAGGTCCGATCGATCCAAAGGATCAATCGATTTTTCAGCATTTATATGAGCAGGAGCAGCGGGGAGAGGACGCGTTTGTGAGTTTTTATAAAGGCAATCCGGCAGGCGCCGATGAAATGGATAAAATCATGAAAGAGTCCTTAAAAGAAGCCGGCGATATTCAGGATCCCGCTTTGCGCAAGCAGGCCAAAGAATTTCTCAAGAGTCTGAATCAGAATATTCAGCAGTATGTCAAAGATTCTTCAAGCGTCGACATGGATTCTCTGCAGTCAAAAATCGAGAACTACAAATCCTTTCTCGATCATTATCAATAATGGGGTCGGCATTCGAAATATTAAGAATCGGAGGATAGGTTCATGCATTGCAAGAGAAACGCCTCCCGCCAGTAGTAGCTATCGAGGAGGCCGTCTGTCGGCCTGCCGAGAATTTGGTAAGCAAGGTAGATCGCTTCGATCGATGCGAGACCGGCATTCGGGTCGGGGCAATCGGTTTGTCTCCGCGGGTAGGCCGTCCGGAAATGGGCGGGGAGGCTGCGCGCTTCGATCTTCGGGCAGCTCTTTTCCATGACGGCGGCGAGGCGCCAGGTGGCGTCGATGAGAAAGAGGCCAGAGTCCTTATCTGCCGAGGTCAAGGGCGGCGCGCCGACCTGGAGAGCGATGTATCCTGCAAGGTCCGGCAGCGGATCGGCCGGATAGGTGAGGAAGCGGAAGTCCGGCCTGCCCATGAGCGGTGTGAGCGAGCATTTGGCGAGGTTTTCGCGCCTGTGGCGGTAGATGACGGTCGGTTTCATGGCGAGAGCTTTGCGGAGACCGGTTTGAGGAGCGTTTTTGGGATTTCAAAGAGAAAGCGCGACGGGTTGGTCGGGACGTATTTTCCCATTCGGAGCCGCGAGCTGGCCATGCTGAGCGTAAGAAGCCTTCTTGCCCGTGTGATGCCGACATAAAAGAGGCGCCTCTCTTCTTCGATGCCGGTTTCGAGCGCGCTCTTTTCGTGGGGAAGGATGTGATCTTCAAGACCGACGAGAAAGCAGGCGGGGAACTCAAGCCCTTTTGCGCTATGGAGCGTCATGAGCTGTACCTTGTCTTCGCCCTTTTTTTTCTGGCTCTCCGGGTGGTGCCGGATGAGCGTTGTATTAGCAATAAAGTCCTGCAGGCTTTTTTCTCCGCCTTCCAGTTCATATTGGCCGAGCGCATTGATGCACTCTTGCACGTTTTCCCACTTGAACTGGCGCATTTTTTCGCTTTTGACCTCTTCTTCGATCGCCCGCTTATAGCCGATCTCTTCAACGAAACGGGAGAGCGCATCGGCGAGGGGCCCCTGTTTAAACGAGGCGCGGGCGCGGTGGATGAGGTCGACGAAAGCGCGGACGGAGCCCTGTGCGCGGGGGGGGCCGATAGAGAGAGAGCCGAGAGCGATCTCTTCGAGGACGCGGAACAGGGGCGTTTCTTTCGAGCGGTTCCACTTCGTCGCCTCGTCAAGAAAGGTGTCTGAGATGCCGCGGCGCGGCACGTTGACGATCCGGAGGAGCGCCTCCGTGTCCTGCGGGTTGGCGATCAGGCGGAGGTAGGCGAGGAGGTCTTTGATTTCGCTTCGCTCGGAAAACTCGAGACCGCCAAAAATCTCATACGGGATGCCGCGCACCCAATTCCCCTCTTTTTGCCAAGCGGCTTGCAGAAGCGCCAGCTCGAATTGGCGCGAGAGGGAGTTCGAGCGGTAAAGAATCGCCATCTCCTTCCATTTCATCCCCCGTTCATGGAGGCGGATGAGCCGCTCGATCACCGCCCCCGCCTCTTCGGCATCGGTCGGCGCATGAAACACCTCGATCGGATCGGAATAGGTTTCTTTGCTCCAGAGGTTTTTCGAATGGCGGTTTTTGTTGTTTCCAATCACCGCGTTGGCGGCATCGAGGATCGAGGGCGTCGAGCGGTAGTTTTGCTCGAGCTTGACGGTGGTGTCCGCTTTGAAATGGAGGATGTTTTTCACTTCGGCGCCCCGCCATCCGTAGATCGACTGGTCGTCGTCGCCGACGACGCAGAGGTTCGAGTATTTCGCCGCGAGGAGCTCGGCCAGGCGGAACTGCGCCGGATTGGTGTCTTGATACTCGTCGATCATCAGGTAGCGGTAGCGCTCCTGGTAGCGCTCCAGGACCGCCGGGTGCTCGACGAAGAGTTGGATCGTCAAGGTGATCAGGCTGTCGAAGCTGACCGCGTTGTAGGCTCGGAGCG
>DAIDLB010000189.1 GCA_027449725.1 Chlamydiota bacterium | reverse complement strand
GTAAAAGCCCATCGCCACGAGGGGAAAGTGGTCACCCGTTTCCCTCCGGAGCCCAACGGCTTTTTGCATATTGGCCATGCCAAGTCGATCTGCCTGAACTTCGGGATTGCGGAAGAGTATGGCGGCCATTGCCACCTCCGTTTTGACGACACCGATCCGACCAAAGAAGACGCCGTTTATGAGGGTTCGATCCAGGAAGACGTCCGGTGGCTCGGGTTCGACTGGAAAGGAAAGCTCTTCCATGCCTCCGACTATTTTGAAAAGATGTACGAATTCGCACTGCAGCTCATCGAGGATAAAAAAGCGTATGTCTGCGGCCTCAATGAAGAGGAGATCCGCCAGACCCGCGGCACGGTGACCTCGCCCGGAACGATCAGCCCCTTTGCCGAGCGTCCCGTAAGCGAGCATCTCGATCTATTCCGGCGGATGCGGGCAGGCGAATTCCCGGACGGCGCCTATGTTCTCCGCGCGCGGATCGATATGGCGTCCCCCAACATGAAGATGCGGGACCCTCTTCTCTACCGGATCCGCCACGCCCACCACTATAAAACAGGGGACAAATGGTGCATCTATCCGATGTACGACTACGCCCATCCAATCTCAGATGCGCTTGAAGGGATCACCCATTCGATCTGCACTCTCGAATTCGAAAACAACCGCGAACTCTATAACTGGGTAGTCGATCATGTCCGCGGCCATTTTCCTTATAAGCCGCATCAGTACGAGTTCGCCAGACTCGATCTCCAGTCGACGGTGATGAGCAAACGGAAACTCTTGCAGCTCGTCGATAAAAAGCTGGTCAGCGGATGGGACGATCCGCGCCTGCCGACGATCGCCGGTCTCCGAAGGCGGGGCTGCACGCCCGACGCCATCCGGAAATTTTGCGAACTCATCGGCGTCGCAAAAGCCAACAGCTCGGTGGAGATGTCCCAGTTTGAGTTTTGCCTACGAGACGACCTCAATGCGAAGGCGCCCCGCGTGATGGCGGTTCTCCGCCCCCTTAAAGTCATCATCGATAACTATCCTGAAGAGAAAGTAGAGATGCTCGACGCTTCCTACTGGCCGCACGACATCCCAAAGACCGGATCGCGCGCCGTCCCGTTTACGAAAGAGCTCTACATTGAACGGGATGATTTTATGGAACATCCTCCCAAAGACTTTCATCGCCTGGCGATCGGAAAAGAGGTGCGCCTCCGCTACGGCTACTGCATCACCTGCACGCGCATGGACAAGGACGAAAAGACAGGAGAGATCCTAGCCGTCCACTGCACCTACGATCCCGAAACCAAGAGCGGCAGCGCGCCGATCGGGAGAAAAGTCAAAGGGACCATCCACTGGGTCTCCTCCAAATCGTTTACCGCGGAAGTGCGCCTTTATGATCGCCTCCTTCTCGAGTCGGAAGCGGAAGACTTTCTCTCCTGCCTCAATCCAAATGCGCTGGAAGTTCTCACCGATTGTCGGTTAGAGCCGTCTCTCAAAACAGCGATTACAGGCGAGAGGTATCAATTCGAGAGACAAGGCTACTTCTTTGTAGACCCCGTCGATTTTCATGAGGGAAGGCTGGTCTTCAACCGGATCGTGACGCTCAAAGATTCTTGGGCGAAGAAAAGTCATTGAACCGGAAGATCCGGCGCGCGTTTTGGGCGGTCAAGGCCGCCATTTCCTGCAAAGAAACGCCCTTGATCTCGGACAGGCATTTTGCCGTTTCCGCAATAAAGGCAGGCTCGTTCGTCTCTCCCCGCCGGCTCTGCGGCGCGAGGTAGGGCGCATCGGTCTCAATGAGAAGATTTTCCAGTGGGATGAGCGCTGCTGCCCTGCGTAGAGCTTCGCTTTTTTTAAACGTGACGATCCCGCTAAACGAAACCATCCAGCCGCGCCGGACAGCCTCCATCGCCTCCTTTTCGGTCCCCGTAAAACAGTGGAGGATAGCAAAAAGCCCTTTCGACTCTTGGTCTGCGATGTGAAAGAGGTCGGAAAACGCTTCCCTGCAATGGAAGATTACCGGAAGCCTGCACTCGGCGGCCAAGTGGAGATAGAGAACCAAAAACTGCTGCTGTACCTTTCGGTTTGAGTGTTCGTAGTGATAGTCCAGCCCCGTCTCTCCGACCGCAACCAGCTTGCCGGCACGCGCCGCCTGTTCAAAGAGGGGAAAACAGGTCTCGCCTTCTTTTTCCACATCGTGGGGCGTCGTCGCGCCCGCGTTCGAGATCCAGGGCTCTTTTTCGGCGAGGATGAGCCCCTCTTTGAGCGATTCCGGATCGGTGCAGATATTGACGATCCTCTCCAGATGCGCTTCCCTGGCCCTTAATAGTATCGAATCCAGGGCGGGGAGAAGCGTTTTTGAAGTCAGGTGGGCGTGGGTGTCAATCAGTTGCAAACGAGCGCTCCAGCATGTATCTTACCGCTTCTTTCCGAGTCACCTTGCGCACATTGGGAAAAACGGTTTCTGAGACAGGCTCTATTTGCTCTTCAACAGAGAGCGGATCAAAATAGCAGGGCGTCTCGCACCATTTCATCTTCTTTCCCATGTAATCCGGATCGCCTTTATTTTCAAAATAGCGATTGATCCACGTCTTCCAGTCGGCCTGATCCCGATGTCCCCAGGTCTTCGATTTGTGGACGCACTCGGATTTACTCCTCACCCACGAATAATGATGGACGAATGGAATGATCACCTGGGTCTTGGGCTCCGCAATTTGGATATAAATTCCCCACCTCTCATTCCTATCCACCATCGAGAACGGGTCGAGAGCGTTCCGGTTAACCAGGAGCGCAGAGGTAAAAAGCTCCTCTGTCCGCAATGTAGGATGGGCATACTCGTAAGCCCCCAACCAAAGTGCGAGATATTTCCGGTACTCTCCATCATCAAGCCAGCTTCTAAGACGTTTTCCTTCAAGAATTTCGTCGGCGTCGAGATGTAAGATGTACTCATAAGAGGGCGGAGCATAGAAATTCCCGATCAGCCTGCACGTCGAATGCCAGCAAGCCGCCCAATTCCTGTGTACAGGAGTGGAGGCGTAAGCAAAAGGGGTATAGGTAGATTGAGAATTGTATTCAAACTCGATGAAACTGCAGTCGGGAAATTCCCGATAGACCCAATTGAGCTTCTCCCTGTCTTCCGGCTGGCCGTTGAAAAAATGGTCGCAGACCGGGATCACAACGCAATCGGAAATTTTTTTCGCCTCTTCGACGTTTTTCCGGAGGAAACGAAGGTCATTCGTACAAAAATGGATGACACAGGCAATGCTCATAGACTCCTTGACTTTAAGAAGCTGTCCACAAACGTATCTTCTGCCGATTTTGAGGTCAGGTGTCCGCGGGTGTCAATCAGTTGCAAACGAGCGCTCCAGCATGTACCTTACCGCTTCTTTCCGCGTCACCTTGCGCACATTGGGAAAAATGGATTCAGAGACGGGCTCTATTTGCTCTTCAACAGAGAGCGGATCAAAATAGCAGGGCGCTTCGCACCATTTCATCTTCACCCCCATGTAATCCGGATCGCCTTTATTTTCAAAATAGCGAT
>DAIDLB010000188.1 GCA_027449725.1 Chlamydiota bacterium | reverse complement strand
TCCGGGCTGACGTCAGAAAGAGGGGGGGCGATACCGCCAAAGCCATTTTTCCAAAAGAAAATACACTAGACCAGATCGCATACATCGCAACTACAATTAAAATAGACATTGGTTTATTCTCTCCTAATTAACGCGCTCAGTATAACTAAATAAAATATTGCCTCAAGAAAAAACAGAAATCCCTTGAAGAGCGGGCTCATTTTACCTTATCCTCTATTCCCTATACAAGCAGCTTTTGTGAAAAAATAGTTATCGTATGAATGAGGCCCTTTTTTTCCTCCATATTGGCGCGGCTCTTCTCTTTCTTGGTCTGGCTGTCCGGATGGGAAAGATGGCCCTTGGCATCTATGTGGCTATCTCGGGGGTTTTGGCCAATTTATTCGTGGTCAAGCAGATCGAGCTTTTCGGCCTCCATGCGACGGCGAGCGACGTCTTTGCCGTCGGCGGTATTCTGGGGCTGAATCTTCTGCAGGAATTATTTGGAGTCCAGGCTGCCAGGCAGGCGGTTCGGGCGTCGCTCTCCGTCCTCGTCCTCTTTGCCTGCATGTCCCAGATCCATCTCCTTTACCTTCCCAGTCCCTTCGGCGCCACACAGGAAGCCTTTGTGTCGATTTTGGGGACGGCTCCCCGGATCGTCGCCGCTTCGATAGCGGTCTATGCCTTGGTGCAAAGGGCAGACATCCTCTTCTTTGCCTTTTTGAAACGGGGGATTGCCCATTTTGGGGCCCGCGTCTTTGCGTCTCTCCTCTTGAGTCAGGCTCTCGATACCGCGCTCTTCAGCTTTTTCGGCCTCTACGGCCTTGTCGAGGGGCTCTTTGAGATCATGCTGGTCAGCTACGGCGTCAAATGCGCCGTCATCGCTTGCAGCAGCCCTCTCGCGGCCCTCCTCAAACGGTTTTCCAAGGAGCCCTATGGCGTTTCGGTTTGAACTCCTCCATCAGTCGACCCTCTCTCGCGCCCGCGTAGGGCGGATCCATACCTCCCACGGGATCATCGACACCCCGAACTTTGTTGCCGTAGGGACCAACGGGACGATCAAGGGGCTCGACAATGAAACGGTCGATGCGATCGGACTCCAGCTCATGTTTTGCAATACCTACCACCTCCTCCTGCAGCCGGGAACCGAGGTGGTCAGGCAGGCCGGCGGCCTTCATCGCTTCATCAACCGGAAGCTGCCGATCATCACCGACTCGGGCGGTTTCCAGGTTTTTTCTCTCGCCTACGGCTCTGTCGCCGATGAGCTGAAGAGCCGCGGCGCCAAGAAAAGCGAGGGGCATGTCCTCAAGATCAATGAAGAGGGGGTTTGGTTCCGCTCGTACCGCGACGGACGGAAAGTCCTCTTGACCCCCGAATCCTCGATCGCGGCCCAAAAAGCGTTCGGAGCCGACATCATCATCCCCTTTGACGAGCTGCCTCCCTATCATATTGACGAGGGCAAACTGCGGCGCTCGCTCGAGCGGACGCACCGCTGGGAGAAGCGTTCCCTGGACGAGCACTTGAAGAGCCCGAATGGCCAGGCGATCTACGCCGTCGTTCATGGAGGGGTCGATCAGGAGCTGCGCCGGCAGAGCTGCCGCTTCCTGTCTGACCTTCCCTTTGACGGCTATGCGATCGGCGGCAGCGTCGGCAAGAATAAGGAAGAGATGAGCGCCATGCTCAAAGACGCGGTGCCGCGCCTCCCCGAAGAAAAGCCGAACCATCTCCTCGGGATCGGCGATCTCCAGTCGCTCGACGCCCTCGTTCCTCTGGGGATCGACACCTTCGACAGCTCGTATCCCACCCGGGCGGCCCGCCACGGCTTTCTCTTAACGTGGAATGGGGGGATCAAAGCCGAAAAAGCGGAGTGCGCCGCCCAATTCGGCCCAATCGAAGAAGGGTGCCATTGCACGACCTGCCAAAATTTTTCTCTCGCCTATCTCCACCATCTCTTCAAAGCGCGCGAGCTGACGGCCTACGCGCTCGCGACAGTGCATAACCTCACCTTTATGGTCGAGAAGATGCGCCGCATGCGCGAAGCGATTGCGCAAAATCGGATTTGAGGATAGATTTCCTCTAGATATTTTTAGGAGAAACAACATGGCAGTAAGCACAAAAAGCAGTAGCCGGAAACTGAAACAGGCGCCCATCCTCGAAGCGATTTTCGAGATGCGCTGGGAGCTTCCTCAAATCCCGAACACCCAAGTCAGGCGCGACCCCGCCTACCCGCTTCTCTATGGAAGATTGTACGACCGGTTCAAAAAAGAGTACACGATCGCAGAAGACCTCCCTTCCGTCCAGGTACACCCCGACGCAAATCCTTACGTCGTGCGCCACCGCATGCGCAAGGCGGCAGACGAATGGCCTCTCGCTCAAGTCGGCCCCGGCATCATCACGGTCAACGAGAGCAAAGGCTATTCCTGGGACTCTTTCCGCCACGAGATCGTCCGCATCTTCGAAGCGTTCACCGACTTTTATCCCGCAAGCACCTTCCCGCTCAACATCCTCAAGACAGAGCTCCGTTTCATCAACGGCGTTGAAATCGATGCGGCAGAAGGCTTCGTGAAGATTTTTCAAGACAAGCTCCACACGCGGATCGAACTGCCGGACGGCCTCTTCGCCAAAACAAAGGTCAGTCCGAAACCCGAAGGGCTTACGCTGAACGCAGGGTTCAAGATCGAGCAGCCTGCCGGCCACGCAATGATCGGCATCGGCTCCGGCTCGTCCGAGGACAAGCCGGCGATCATCCAGCAGATGCTTTTCCAATCCGTCGGCGAGAGCGCTCCGCAGGACCTCGGCTCGCTCGATCCGTGGCTCGATTCGATGCACGCCATCGCGTCCCACTGGTTCGAGACTCTTTTCGCAGGAGAGCTTCTGAAGAAGTTTTCTTGATTCACAATGTTCTTTGACATATGAATAGGCGGATTATAGTAAGACGCCGTGTGCGGTTTTCCGTCTTGGGGGACTCCGTCCCCCAA
>DAIDLB010000187.1 GCA_027449725.1 Chlamydiota bacterium | reverse complement strand
TTTTTCGAGCGCGGTCCAGTATGCAATCGATCCATTGACCAACAAGTTGGCCAAAGCCCGATTTTCTTTGCCGGAGGCTCTCTCTCTTTTACAATATCTGGATATCACAATCGAAACCTCGTGATGATGAGTTTATCCGTTATGGGATAATATTTTTTTGAACGAATTCTGAAGCTCCCAGCCAGTAACAAAATAGGGGAGCCGGGATGCGCATGATTTTCTCTGAGAGAATTCCCAGATCTTGAGGAGCTTTTGTAATGACATAACCGGATTGGACAGAAGGCTTTTGCTTGCAGAAGTCCATCAATCCAGCGAGATCGCTCGGTTGCACGTTTTGGGATCGGTATTTCACCTCTATGGGGATGATTTTTTCTCCCATCTCTACAATCAAATCGACCTCTTTTTCTTTAGAATTTCGCCAATAACTGAATTTGGCATGATTCGCAGCAGAGTGAGACCAGAGATGCCCCATGATCGCTGTTTCTACGCATTTTCCCAACGCATCGGGGTCTTCCAAGATCGACTTTCCCTTCATGAGAACAGCTGGCGCAATGGCCGGATCTCCGAGATAAAGTTTGTTTTTCCCGCGAAGAACCTCTTTTCCATATCCAAACGGAGGGAGCCTGTAAATCAGATGTGTAGATTCAAACAGATCGATGAAATTTTGTACGGTGGGTTTAGCGATTCCAAGTTCTTTTGAAATGGTTTGCGTATCTTGCATGCCGCCGTCATGCATGCATAAATAAATAAACATCTGCTCCAGTTCGAGAATTCTTCTCACCCCAAAAAGAGCTGTCATATCCCGTTTTAAGACTTTATCGACAATGTCTTCCCGTAAAAGCTTTTGAGCTTGAGTAATGCTTTCAATAAGAACCGTTTGGGGAAAGCCTCCACGGACGAGATATTCATGGAAATGGCCGATGAGAACTCTTGCTGATTCGGTCATGTGAAGGAATTCATTTTTGGCAGTCGTGAAGAGGTCTTGCAAAGAAGAGATGACCGGTATCGGGGGAAGCTGAATTTTTTTGATTAGGAGATATTCGTAAAAGGACAGGGTTGAAAGCCGAAGCGTATGCCAGCGGCCCACTCCGGATTCTTGATCCGCTTGAATGAGGGGCGTTGATGATCCGGTGAAAACAATTCGCTTCGTTTTAAAGAAATCGACCTGATGTTTGACCCAAGTCCCGATGTTTTTGATGAATTGAGCTTCATCCAGAAATAGATATTCGGGCCCTTCAGCCTTTGGTTCCAGTTCTCTCCAGGCTTCCAGCACTGCGTCGAGTCCCGCTAGCTTGCAGACCGGATGATCGAATGTCGCATAGAGAATGTTTCCGGGACGAATTCCTGATTGAAGGAGTTCTGCAATCGCTTGCAAAAGGAGAGTCGTTTTCCCGATTTGCCTTGGACCGGAAAGGAGGATTGCTCTATGTGCGGGCGGAGATTCGATCCACTGCATCAGCTCCTGGAATGCTCCCCTTTTCCATTCCGGTAGATCGAAGATCTTTTCGCCCCGCCACCAGGGATTGAATTGAGAAAGGATGGCGATCAACTCTTCTCTGGGGATTTTCAACGTCTACCTTCCTTATTTAGGATGGGTAAGTAAGGCATGCCTCATCTATTTCCCTATTTTAAGGCGGGTAGGGTTGATTTTCAATGATTTTATAACCTTTTGATCAAGAACGACCTTTGCACTCCCATAAGAAGGTGCATCAGGCAAGTCTTTCGCCAAGGATCGGATTTTCACAGATTGCATGCGCAATATCAGCTAGATCCTCTTCGGAGAGAATCACTTTGGAACCTTCCAGGTTTTCTTCGATGGCAACGAGACTGTCTCCAACTACTTGATGTGCCTTTTCTAGAATAGCTCCTGTTGCTTCAGAAAGACCAACGTAGAGGATTTTTCCTGCTTCAATTAAATTCAGCATCGCACCCAGAGATTCTTCGATAGGGACGTCTGGATTATGACGATGGGGATAATAGACATCGATGCAATCTATACCGTGCTCCGTCAGGTTTTGTGAATTTGGGCTCGCTGCGGCTTTACAAAATTGACCCTCTTCACTCGCCTTGCAAGGAGTGTAATGGTCTCGTTCGGTCGGGTCAATTTTGCTTTGCCTCGCTGACCCCAAATTCACAAAATCTTCCTGCGCGCGGTATAAATGAGAGCGATTCTAATATTCGGAGAAATGACCTGCCCTATTCTTGCTGTGGAAGATTCTCTCTCTCCCGAATGAGGAGGAAAGCAGACAGGCATGCCAAAACGATCAAACTGCCGATTCCGCAGGTGATGAGAAGGACGGTTAAAAGCGCTTGAATAACCATATTCACCATCGGAAAAAAAAGCAAAAGGAGAAGCCGCAGGCTTCTCCTTGTTCATTTATGCCGATGACCGGACTCGAACCAGCACTCTATTGCTAGAAGTAGATTTTGAGTCTACCGCGTCTACCAATTTCGCCACATCGGCTTAGAAGCTGTCTTGACACCTGGTTGTGTCGATTTTCGGGTTCTTTTAACCTAGGATCGATTCTTTTTCGGGGGGCAATATCGACAGCAGTATATAACCCCCCGAAAGAGAATCGATCCTAGGTCAAAATAATCCCGAAAAGCTCGACGAACCCAGGTGTCAAGACAGCTTCTCATTACTATCGTCCAGACATCATAGGGAAAAGCCTCTTTTTCAGAAACATCAAAAAAAATCCACGCAGCTAAGAATTTTTTCCGCAGCCGCGGCCGAAGCATCCGATTCCCCCAGAAGCGCGCGAACCTCGCGGCAGCCCTGGATGCACTCGCCCCGATGCAGCGTCTCCGCTTTTCTTTGCAGGGAGGCGGCGTCGAGGTTTGGGCCGATCAGCTCGGGGAATACCTCCCGTTTGGCCAGAATATTCACGATGCAATAGTGGGGCAGGTTGATCCGGAAGATCCTTTTTGCCAGGAAAGCGTCGAGGGGGCTTAAGGCATAGTTGACCACGGTAGGGACGCCGAAGAGCGCCAGCTCCAGCGTGATGGTGCCCGAGGTCGCGAACGCGAGGTGGGCCGAGCGCATCAGGTCATAGGTGTGGGCGGGTTCGATAAGGGGAAGCGTTGGGGCAAGGGAACGGATGAGCTCTCTTCGGTTCGGATGAGAAAGAGAGAGGGCGATCGTGAAGCGGGACTGGAGCTGTTTCGCCGCCTCGAGCTGCAGGGGAAGGTTCTGCTTGATGACGGCTTGTCTGCTTCCGGGAAAAAGAGCCAGAATGGGTTTTGCAGGATCGAGGCCATAGCATGTGTGGAAGTCAGGGAAGGGGATGTGGGCGTCGATGTGAGAGACCAGCGGATGGCCGATGTGTTCAACGGGGAGCGAAGTGTGTGCAAAGCACTCTTTTTCGAAAGGGAAAAGGGTGAGGAGGAGATCGAGGTTTTTTGCCATCAGCGGAATGCGCCTTTTTCCCCAAGCCCAGACGCTCGGACAGACCGCGTGGATCAGCTTGCCTCGGTAGCCGCAGCGCCGGAGTGAGCGGGCAAGGCGGAGGTTGAATCCCGGATAATCGATGGTGAGGACCGCTTTGGGGTTCAGGCGGAGAATTTCGTTTCGGGTGTGGAGGAAGATTTTGATGAGGCGGGGCAAGGCCGCCGCGACGGCGCTAAAGCCCATCACCTGCAGATCTTCCATGCGAACCGAGTCTGTGACGCCGCATTCGCGAAGGCGGGGGCCGGCGATGCCGGTGATCTGTAGATGGGAAGCCTTTTCCAGGAGGGCAGCTGCGATCGGCGCGCCCAGCTTGTCTGCGCTCGGCTCGCCCGCGATCAGGTAAAGGTCTGTCATACCAATTTAAGCGTCTCGGCAATCCATTGGACGCCGCGCTTAAACACTTCGGGGGGGGTTCCGTGCCCCATCCTGCCGATGGAAGGGGTCAGGATCAGCTCGATCTGCGGAGAGCGGATTTGCTGCTCGTTGGCGGCGGCTACGAGTTCTTCGACGCACTCAAAACAGGCGCGCGTACTCACCCTCGTGTCGCAATTGCCGATGTAAAAGCGGAGTCTTTTTGGGCCGAGGCGAAAGGCTTCTCGCGAGATATCATAGGAAAGGACGGTTGGGTGGTGCGCCATCGAGTGGAATTCTTTGGCGATAGTCAGTTTGACGAGAGGAGCAAAACCCAGAACGGTTTGGATCTCAGGCATGCGCGCGGCCAAGAGCGCTCCGAGGAGCCCTCCGCGAGATAAACCCGCAACGGCGAGACGCTTCGAGTCGGCCAGCTTTTGGCGGATTGCATATTCCACGGCCATCTGCGCACTATCGAGAAAGCGCGCCAGAGGATCTTGTCCCCTAGCCATCTCCTCCGCCCAGACGCGGATCGCATCTTCAGGGGGAAGTTTATTTTCGTGCGCCGGCAGCGTGAGGGAAAAGACGCGGACCTGCCGCCCCCGCAAAAATTGGACCGGCTGGTTGTAGGGATCGGTGCAAAGCGAATCAGGGCCCGAGAGAGCGAAGTAAAAGAGGGCGGGCATCTCTCCCGAATCGAGGTTGGGGCCGCTGTGATACAGTTCAAGGTCGGGAGCGATCGCCAGGCTCAAGCAGCGGTTGTCCGTCATTGTGTCCGTCTCCTGCGAGGTCTTCGCCTCCGCTTTGGCTCTTCAGCCGGTTGTTCTCCTTCCTGCGGCGGGGGCGCGGCTTGGAAGAGGGCCTCCGTCCAGGTCGTATACAAGGGCAGGAGGTCGGGCTGGAGCGCGCAGCGGATCTTGAAGAGATGCATCGAGATCGGGACGCACTCATCCTGCGGCAAGCGGGGCCGGCGCACGGGACGCCCGTCGATCGGCGTCAGCCTGTACTGCGTGGCCAGGGCAAAGGTCATCATCCCCTTCAGGCGTCTTGGAATGAGGAAGAAAGGGGAAAAAAGGTTGGTGATCAGGTCGTTTGCTTCCGTGGCGATCTGTCCCAGATGAGGCGGCTTTCCCGTAGTTCGGATGTGGTGTCGCAGCGTCAAATCGAGGATCGGAAAGCAGAGCGCCGAGAGGGCGAGCGAACGGTCGGGCGTATTCGGATAACTCTTTTTCATCTCGGAGTCCACCTCCGAAAGGATCTTGAAAATCCGCTGTTCTTGGTCGAGGTTGATGAAATGGGCGAGCGGCGCGATCAGCAGTTTTAAGAGGCCGTATTGATAGAGGAGGCGGAAAAAGGGCTGAGAAGCTCCCGATTCGAGCATCCGGAGCAGCTCCTCCAAAATGCGGACGGGGGAACTCTTGACGATCTGGTCTCTGCAGGCGAGCAAGGCCTCGTGCGACGGCGGGTCGATCTCCAGATCGAAACGGGCGCAGAACTTGAGCAGCCGGATCATCCGGACCGGATCCTGGACAAAGCGCACTTGCGGCTGTCCGATCGTGCGGAGGACCCTTTTTTCCAGATCGGGAAAGCCGTCGACATAATCGATCACCG
>DAIDLB010000186.1 GCA_027449725.1 Chlamydiota bacterium | reverse complement strand
CTCAAAACCTGAAAAATTTATATTGGTCTGAATTTACAGAACAGATGTTACACTACCGAGTATTCGACGCTGAAAAGGCCAAGAGCGTGGATCAGAATCCCGCAAGTTGTGAGCAAAATCGGATAATAATAGATTAATTTCTTCAAGGTAACTTACGTTAGGTGACAATCCATTTTTGGTGGAGTTTTATCTGTTGGTACATAGCATCGGGCGCTAAATCAATTTCTCCGGGCCAGGTTACAGCGCCGTGTTCTACGTATACTTGGTTGAAAAGTTCTTTGTCCTTTAAAACTTCGAATACTCCTGCTTGTTCACTAAATATCAATTGCGAGAGATCTACTATCCCTCGTGTACCGTCAATAAATGAAACTTCCAGGCAATAATCGGGGAGTGAGGATACAGATAGCACCCTCCAGGGCATCGAATGCTTTATTCCAGGGGAGGGATCTTGAGGGGCATTTTTCTTGCTTCGCATAATTTCCAGTCCTTTATCAGGTCATCTCGGTGTAGAGATGCCCATTCTAATATTAACGCTAAGGCTCGGCGGGGCATTTTTCCTTCTATTATTTTTAAAGTCTGAATGTCAATTACTACTTCAAATTCGCCGTATAATGCATGAAAATGGGGCGGCGCGTGGTCGTTCCAAAACATTTGGATTAAGATGCCGTAAAAAATACTGATGGTTGGCATATGCCCCCTGCCCTAACTGTAGTTATTCTGCTTTGAGCACTTCCATAAAGGCGCTTTGGGGGATATTGACCTTGCCGATCTCCTTCATCCGCTTTTTGCCCTTCTTCTGCTTTTCCCAGAGCTTGCGCTTGCGGGTGATGTCCCCGCCATAGCACTTTGCGGTGACGTTTTTAGTGAGGGCGCTGATCGTTTCGCGCGAGACGATCTTGCCGCCGATGGCGGCCTGGATCGGCACTTTGAAGAGCTGCTGAGGGATCACCTCTTTGAGCTTCGCGCAGATTGCCCGTCCTTTCGCTTCCGCTTTGCTTCGGTGGACGAGGCAGGAAAACGCGTCGACCGGCTCTTCATTGACGCGGATCTCGAGTTTGATGATGTCGCTTTTCTGGTAGGAGTCCAGTTCATAATCGAACGAGCCGTAGCCGCGCGTCACCGACTTGAGCTTGTCGTTGAAGTCGGTGATGATCTCGTTCATCGGGAAACGGTAGGTGAGGAGGAGGCGCGACGCGCTCATCGTCTCCGTTTTGATGAGTTCGCCCCGTTTGTCCATCCCAAGGCTCATAAGGGCGCCGAGGTAGTCGGACGGGGCCATGATGTGGCATTTGATCCAAGGCTCTTCGACGAGGTCGATATGAGCCGGATCGGGATAACGGGCCGGATTGTCGATCTCGATCTGTTGGCCGTCGTTCAGGTGGAAGCGGTAGATGACGCTCGGAGCGGTCGTGATGATGTCGAGGTCGAATTCCCTCGTGAGCCGCTCGAAGACGATCTCGAGATGGAGGAGGCCTAGAAAACCGCAGCGGAAGCCAAAGCCGAGGGCCAGGCTGCTCTCTTGTTCAACATGGAGCGCTGAGTCGTTGAGCTGGAGCTTGAGGAGGGCGTCGCGGACCGCCTCGAAATCGGATGAGTCGATCGGATAGATGCCCGCGTAGACGACAGGGCGGATCAGCTTAAATCCGGGGAGCGGTTTTTCAGCCGGAAACTTATGTAGGGTGAGAGTGTCTCCGATCTTGACGTCGGCGGTATTTTTGATCGTCGCGGTAAAGTAGCCCACTTCGCCGGGACGGAGCGACTCGACCGGCCGTTCGTCCGGCGCGAAAATGCCCACTTCGCCTACCTCGAACGTTTTGCCAGTCGCCATGAAGCGGATCAGCGATTTTTTCGAAATCTCGCCGCTCATCACGCGGATATAGACAAGGACGCCGCGGAACGGATCGTAATGGGAATCGAAGACAAGGGCGCGGAGCAGCGTGTCTTCGGGCTCTTTCGGGCAGGGGATTGCGGTCAGGATCCTCTCCAAGACGCTGTCGATGCCAAGGCCTGTCTTGGCCGAGATAAGGAGGGCGTTCGAAGCGTCGAGGCCGATCACCTCTTCGATTTGCCGCTTAACGTCCGGTACATCGGCCGCCGGCAGGTCGATCTTATTGATGACGGGGAGGATTTCGAGGCTGCGGTCGATCGCCAAATAGACGTTGGCCAGGGTCTGCGCCTGGACGCCCTGCACTGCGTCGACGACAAGGAGAGCTCCTTCGCAAGCGGAAAGAGAGCGGGACACTTCATAGGAAAAATCGACGTGACCCGGCGTATCGATGAGATTGATCGTATAAACTTTTCCGTCTTGGGCCGGATAGCGCATCGTGACAGGCCTGGCCTTGATCGTGATGCCGCGCTCGCGCTCGATCTCCATGTTGTCGAGGAATTGCTCCTGCATCTCCCGCGCCTCGACGGTGCGCGTCAGCTCAAGCAGACGGTCGGCCAGAGTCGATTTGCCATGGTCGATATGCGCGATGATGGAAAAGTTGCGGATGCAGGTTCGGTCGTATGTTTGCACGGGAAAAATTCTACCACGAAGTAAATCTGCTGGCAAGAAATGATCGCTTGGCTTTAAGATCTCTTAACCTGAGATGAGAAAAATTTTTATTTACACGGTGTGGAAGTATGCATGTTCATTCTCTTGCGGTGTCTGCCGTTTCGGCGGCGGCGGCGGAAAAGGAGCGGGAGAGCCGCGCGCAAAGGGCCAAAGCGGTCGACCTTAAGGTGAGGGACCTTGTCGTTAGCTTGCCCCGAGTGAAGGAAAGCAGCCTGCTTGCGACGGCGGTCGATCCGACGAGGCACATGGTGCCAAGCGGCGAAACAAATTACCAGGTGGAGTGGGGTGGAGGGAAAAAGAAGAAGGAGCCTCGTCATGTCCACGGCTTCTCTTCACATTTTCCGATTGGGGTGAGACGCTCCGATCCGTACCCGTGGATCTCTTCGCTGATGCAGTTTCTCCTCTTTTTGCCAACTTGCCGCGAGATCCTTTCCTATCTTCCGAAAAGCCTGCAGGGGGTCAAAGAGTTTGCCGACCGCTATTTTTACGATGCCGAGGCAAAGCGAAGCCTTTCATCCGCAGACGGTACTCTTGCCGCAAGCAATCTTTTAAACAAATTCCCAACGCTGTTTCGAGAAGAAGACAGGATCGCTAACCTGGATGAAGCGGTGCAGCTCCTCTGGATGAGTGCATCGCTGCGGCCGGAGCGCCCTGTCTGGCAGCTTCTCTGGGATTCAAGTCAAAGAAGTGAAGACCTCTTCTCAAAAGAACCTGTAGTCTCCGCCTTTGAGTGGCTCATTGGATTGAAGGACCTCTATCAGCCGAGCCAGCCTCTCTTCCAGGGCCATTGCCTACAGCGGCACTACCTACTGAAGCAGGCGAGCTCCTACATGGAAATGGATGCTTTCATCGAAGCGCGTCCAGATGAAGGGAGAAAAATCGGCTACTATGCCTATCTAAAAGTTGGAGGAACCTGGGTTCAATGCGCCGATGAAAAGATTTCGCGGCTCAAGTGTTCCCGTT
>DAIDLB010000185.1 GCA_027449725.1 Chlamydiota bacterium | reverse complement strand
CGAATACCTCATAACCCATCTCCAGGAGCGCCGTCTTGATCAGGCGGGCGTTTTCCAGATAGATGTTGACGAGGGCCCGGGCTTCCGCCATCCCTTCTTTTTTCAAGACGGCGAGGCCGCCGTACTGGGAGAGGATGGAGGCGCCGTTGAAGAGGGTGGTATGGATCCGGTTCCAGTCGGCGCGGACCGACGTTCCGTCGTCGTATTGAAGCGCTGCGGGGACGACGGTCCATCCGAGGCGCACGCCGGTGAAGCCGGCGAGTTTGGAAAACGACTGGATCTCGATGGCCACCTCTTTCGCCCCTTCAATCTCGTAGATGCTTTTCGGGAGGAGCGGATCCTGGATGTAGGCGGAGTAGGCGGCGTCGAAGAGGATGAGAGAGCGGTTTTTATGCGCGTAGGCGACCAGCTCTTCGAGCTGGGAACGGGTGGCGACTGCGCCGGTGGGGTTGTTCGGCGAGCAGAAGTAGAGGAGATCTACCTGAGGCAACAGGTTTAAATCGGGAAAGAACCCGTTTTCCGGCGTGCAGGGCATCATGTGGATCGATTCGATCCCCTGAAGCAGGCTGCCGTCGATATAGACGGGATAGGCCGGGTCCTGAATTGCGATTGAGCGGCATCCCCCAAAGAGGACCTGCAGCTTGCCTAAATCGCACTTCGCGCCGTCGGAAACAAAGATTTCTTCAGGCGCGATGCGGTCGGAGTAAACGACGCTGGCGATCTGTTTCCGGAGCGGCTCGATCCCCTGCTCGGCCCCATATCCAATATAGCCGGAGCGCGTCCCGAGGTTTCCCGAGATTTCGAGGAGCGCCTGAACGACGCTGGGCGAGAGGGGTTCCGTCGTGTCGCCGATCCCAAGGGAGATGAGCTTGGCGTCCGGGTGCGCTGCGAGGAACTGTTTTTTCCGTGCGTTGATTTCCGGGAAAAGGTAGCCGGTTTTCAACCGGTTGAAGTGGGGATTTCTTCGGGTCATGCTTCACCTATCAAATGCGGGGGGATGCGGGTCCCCTGGATGATGTTTTGATAGCCTTCCCTCTCGCGGATGAGGGAGGCCCGGCCATTTGCAACAAGCACTTCGGCTGCTCTCGGCTGGCTATTGTACTGCGAGCTCATGCAAAAGCCATACGATCCGACATTCAGGATCGCAAAAAGATCGCCGACTTTCACATTGGCGGGAAGAGGGCGGTCTTTGGCGAACTGGTCGGTGTTTTCGCAGACTTGGCCGACGAGGTTTAACGGAGTGTCGCAGGCAGCGGAGAGATCGCCGGCGTAGAGGATGTGGTGGTAGGCGCCGTAGAGAGCCGGGCGAAGGAGCGTATGCATCCCCGCGTCAAGACCGACAAAGCGCTTGTGGCCGTCTTTGATCGAGGTGACGCTGGCGAGCAAGATCCCTGCGTCGCAGACGAGGAACCGCCCGGGTTCATGCAGGAGAAGCGGCTCTCCCATGTTATATTGGGAAAGTTTTTGCCTAAGCTTGCCAACGACGGTCCTTGCGACGGCATCGAGATCGAGCTCCTCTTCCCCGGGGCGGTATGGCACGCCGAGCGAACCGCCGATGTCGATAAAGTCGAATTGGATGTTCAGTTTTTGGGCGATCGGACCGGCGAGGTCGAGCAGCTTTTCGACGACCTGCTCGAAGTAGGAGACGGATAAAATATTGGAGCCCGTCATCATGTGGATGCCGAATGTTTGAACGCCAAGAGTTTTTGCCTTTGCATAGGCTCTTTCAATGTCCCTTTCGATGATCCCGAACTTCGCGTCGGGGCCTGCGAAAATGAGCCCTTCGATGCCGCTCGCGCCGATCCCGGGGTTGATCCGAAAGCAGAGAAAGGAGGGGATTCCGATGGCTTCCAGCCGGTCGAGCTGGCTGACGTCTTCGAGGTTGAGGCGGACGCCGTTTTCCACCGCATAGCGGAGATCGCGATCGGAATTGTAGACTCCGGAATAGAGGATTTTTTCAGGCGGGACGCCGGCGGCCTGGGCCATCCGGATTTCGTTGACGCAGGCGACATCGGCTCCGGCCCCCAGCTGCGCAAGCAGTTTGATGATCGCAGGGTTGTTGTTCGCCTTGACGGCGTAGTAGGCGGCAAAGCGGGGATACTCTTTTTGGTACGCCTCGAGGAGGCGGCGGTAATTGGCCCGGATCCGGTTTTCACTGTAAACATAGAGCGGAGTGCCGAACTCCCTGGCAAGCTCTTCTACGCTGCAGCCGTCGAAATAAAGGCGCCCCTGCCGATTTTCCAATTCGGCAACGCTGTTCCAAATCATAAATAGTTTTTCCTAAATAAAAGTTCTGCATTGAGAATTCCTCCGCTCGCCGCTCCCCTGAGCGCATTGTGGGAGAGGGCGACGAAGCGGATGTCGAGGACAGGGCAGTCCCGCAAACGGCCTACCGTGACGGCCATCCCGTTTTCCGTATGCCTGTCGAGCTTGGGCTGAGGACGGTCTTTTTCTTCTCGGTATACGATCGGCTGCAAAGGGGCGCTTGGAAGTCCTAGTTCCTGGGGAGCGCCTCGAAACTCGCGCCAAATCCGCAGGATCTCTTCCCCTGTCGGCTTGCTCGCGAATTCGACCGAGACGCACGCGGTATGTCCGTCTGCGACGGGCACGCGGTTGCAGTGGGCCGAGATCGAGATTCCCGAAGCATGGACAAAGCGGCCGTTTTCGATTTGGCCGAGGATTTTCAGCGGCTCGGTTTCCGATTTTTCCTCTTCGCCGCCGATATAGGGGATGACGTTGTCCAGGATATCAAGGGAGGAGACCCCGGGATATCCCGCTCCGCTGAGGGCCTGCATCGTCGTGACGAGGATCTTCTTAATCCCAAAAGCGCGGTGCAGCGGGTAGAGGGGAAAGAGATAACTTTGGAGCGAGCAGTTCGGCTTCACGACGATGAACCCTTTTTTCCAGCCGCGTTTTTTTTGCTGCTCGGGGATGATGGCCAGGTGCTCCGGATTGATCTCGCCAATGAGCACCGGGACGTCCGGATCATTTCGATGGGCGGAGGCGTTCGAGACAACCGGAAGGCCGGCCGCCGCGTATTGCCTCTCGTATTCCAAAGCGGCCTCTGGCCCGAGGGCGGAGAAGACGAAATCGCACTCGCTGGATGCAGCGGCGATCTCGTCGATCCGATGGACCGGCAAAGTCAACATGACGCCGGAAGAACATCCCTTTTCGGCTAGAGCTTCTGCATAGCTTTTCCCCGCCGACTCTCTCGATGCAGCGAGGTAAGACACCTCGAACCAGGGGTGGTTTTGCAGCAAGCGGACATAGTGCTGTCCCACCATGCCGGTGGCGCCAAGCACACCGACGCGAAGCTTCGTTCTCATACACACTCCATTTCGCGGAGGAGCTCGGAGAGCCTCTCCTGATTTTTTTCCGTTAACGCACAAAGCGGCAATCGGCAGCTTCCCGAGGGGAGGCCGGAGAGGCGCATCGCTTCTTTGATCGGGATCGGGTTGGTTTCAATAAACTCGAACCGAAACCACGGCATCAGCCGATCGTGGAAGTCCCTGGCCTCGTCAAACCGGCCTGAGAGCGCGGCGTGGACGAGATCAACCATCTGGCGGGGAAAGAGATTGCTCGCCACCGAGACAACGCCGCCGCCGCCAAGGGCGATGAGGGGCAAGGTAAGAGCATCGTCGCCCGAGAGGACGGCAAATGCGGGAGTGCGCTCCCGGACGAGGTGAATGACATCGGCGATTTGCCCGATATTCCCCGACGCTTCTTTTACCCCGATGAGGTTTGGCAAGCCCGCGATCCGAAGAAGCGTCGCCGTTTCGATATTGACGCCGGTTCTTCCTGCGATGTTGTAGACCAAAATGGGCAGCTCCGCCTCACGTGCAATCGCCTCGAAATGGCGGAAAATCCCCTCTTGCGTCGGCTTGTTATAGTAAGGCGTCACAATCAGGGCGACATCGGCGCCGAGTTCTTTCGCCCGTTTTGTTTTTTCGATCGCATGGCGGGTCGAGTTGCTTCCGGTGCCGACGATCACAAGGGACTTGCCCTTCGCCTCGGCAACGCCGATTTCGATGATCCTCTCGCGCTCTGCATCGCTCAAGACCGAATCTTCTCCGGTCGTCCCAAGCAAGACCAGGCCATCGACCCCTGCATCGAGCTGGGCTTTGATATTGCGAACGAGCCCCTCTTCATCGAGGGCCTCTCCTCGAAACGGCGTGATCATCGCCGTAAAAACGCCTTTAAGAACCATAAAAATCCTCCAATCCAAAAAACCCTGTTTTGCCTGCGAGCCATTCGGCGGCCTCCACGGCCCCTTTGGCAAACCCACCCCGGCTC
>DAIDLB010000184.1 GCA_027449725.1 Chlamydiota bacterium | reverse complement strand
CATGTTCCGACCGGCTGCGATTTCGCAGAATCGATTTTCTTCGTCGCCCTTCCCGATGCGGGAATGGTGCTCCTCATTCAAATCGATTCTGCTTTGTCTCGCTCGGTCGGAACATGTCAATCCTTCCTGCGCGCGGTATATTTCCTATTGCACCGCCTGAAACTTTAACCGGGGCAATCCACAACATCGACCGGAGGAGGCGTCAGCCTTTCGAAAGTCGATTGGTCATTAGCCTCAAGCTCGCTTGAATGAATTGAAGGAGTTTGATCTTTTATTTCTGGGGTACTATCAGAAGAATGTTCGAAATTTTTGCCGAAAAGCTTGGGGATGCTCACACACGCAATGGAAAGAGCGGTTGTGGCTGCAAATTGAAGTTCGAATGGCAAATCCATCCCCATTGTACGCGTTGCCAAGCTGACTCCAATGATGATCGGCAGGAGCGTCAAACATTGTGAGGTGCCCCCAGCGTGCAAGACTCTAGCCTTTTCAGGTGTTATATCCTCATTGTAGAGTATTCTGGTAATATAACGACTAATATAACGACCGCTCAATGAACCCATAAAGCCGGCGAGGACCGCGCCTGCCGGAAATGATATCACGCGTGCCGGAAGTGATGAGGAACTTGTCAGGTTTTCCAGGGCAGAGAAGGCAGAGAAAAAAGCATGGGCAGATACTGATGTCCCAACAGCATAGGCTATCGCCGCCTTCGGAGGGCAAACATTAAATTTTTTTGCGTCTAAGGCTGCATAGCCAATATTAGCTATATGAAGCGCAGCGAAACATCCTGTGTATGTCAATGAACCCATTGGAAAATCTCCTGTTTAGACCAAAGAGTTTCTCATAACCCTGTGTTTTTGTGAAGATTAAGATATTTTTTTAATGAACTTTCGCGTTTTGGCAGAGGTGTAAAACTGCTTTACAAAAGCGGCAGGACGATCGGCCCCGCATAGGTAAAGATCATGTCCGCCCCTGCCCGTTTAATGCTCAAAAGGGTCTCGTGGAAAACCTTTTCGGCATTCAAATATCCTTTTTGATGCGCGGCCATGACCATGGCGTATTCTCCGCTGACGTGGTAGGCGGCGATTGGTTTATGGCTCTCTTCGCGCAGCTTGGCGATGACGTCGAGGTAGAGGGTTGCCGGCTTGACCATGAGGATATCCGCTCCCTCCCCTTCATCGAGGTGGGCTTCCAGGAGCGCTTCCCGCCGGTTGGCCGGATTCATTTGGTAGGTTTTCTTATCGCCGAAGGCCAGGCGGGATCGGAGGGCGTCGCGAAACGGGGCGTAGAGCGAAGAGGCGTATTTGACGCTGTAGGAGAGGATGCCGGTTTTGGTAAAGCCGGCAGAGTCGAGGGCTTTGCGGATGGAGCCGACCCGCCCGTCCATCATGTCGCTGGGAGCGACGAAGTCGGCCCCCGCCTCGGCGAGGGTCAAGGCCATGCGGCAGAGGCATTCGAGGGTTTCGTCGTTGAGGATCTCGCCTTTGGGGGATGCGATGCCGTCGTGGCCGTGGCTGGTATAGGGGTCGAGCGCGACATCGGCGATGATGCAAAGCGAGGGGAGTTCTCTTTTGATAGAGCGGATCGCCTGGGGGATGAGCCCGTCGGAATTCCAGGCTTCGTCGCCCCGCTCTGTTTTCAGCGCCTTGTCGATCGCGGGGAAGAGGGCGATGGCGGGGATGCCTTGCGCATGCAGATGCTCCGCCTGCCGGAGGAGGAGGGGCAAGGGGAGGCGGTCGACGCCCGGCATGGAGGCGATCGGCTCTTTCTCGAAGCCTTCGAGAAGAAAGAAGGGATGGATGAGGTCGGAGGGGTAAAGCCTGGTCTCCTGGACAAGAGAGCGGATCGCTTCCGTTTGCCGATTTCGCCTGAGGCGGTGCGTGAGAGGCGCCGCAATTGCCATGATTCCTCCATTTTGCTTGAATGACCACCCGGGTTATGGCACCCTTGGAGATTAGTTTTCAATCAATTTAGGGAAGAATTTATGATCCAAGGCTATGAGGAGTTCACGGAAAGCCAAATCAAGGTTCTCGAGCACTTTGTCACCAATACGAACTCCAACATCTTTGCTCTCCGCAATCTTCCGGAAGTCATCAAGGGCGCTCTTTTTTCCCGCTATTCCCGCTCTACTTTGGGACTCCGCTCGCTCCTGTTAAAGGAATTTATTTTAAGCGAAGAGACTGCCTTTTCGGCGATTGCCGGTAAGCAAAGCGAGGATGGCGTTGCCGAAGCGCAGATCACGGCGATCCAAAAAGCGCAGAATTTTTATGACCGGATCCTCGATGGGTATGGCGACGACTCGATCGGAGAGCTTGGCGGCGCCCACCTGGCCATCGAAAACGTCTCGATGCTCGCCGCGAAGGCGATCGAAGATTGCCGCATCGGCGGCTCTCCCCTGGAAAAATCGACCCGCTATATCTATTTCGACCAGAAAATCGGCGGCCATTACCTGTTTTATCATGAGCCGATCCTCATGACCTCCGCCTATCGCGACCTCTTTCTTTCGACCTGCAACCACCTCTTTGAGACCTACAGCAAGCTGGTCCCTCCGCTGACCGCGCTGATCGAGCAGGGATTTCCGAAAGATCCGGCGATTTCCAAAGGGGCGTACACGGCGGCCCTGCGTGCAAAAGTGCTCGATTGCCTTCGCGGCCTTCTTCCGGCCGGAGCAATGACCAACATGGGCGTTTTTGGGAACGGCCGTTTTTATGAGACCCTCCTCCAAAAGATGAATTGCCACAATCTTGCAGAGATGCAAGAGATTGGCAAACGGGGCTATCAGGAGCTCTCCAAAGTCATCCCGTCGTTTATCCGGAGGGCTGATCCTGCAAACAAGCACCATGCCGCCCTTTCCGAATTCAACGAGTCGACGCAAAGCGAGTTCAAGCAGCTGGCCGAGATCCATCTTTCGAAAGTGCCGAAAATGGGAAAAGCCGGTGTCCGTCTGATCTACTCCGATCCCGATGCGCCGGCAAAGGTCGCCGGAGCCCTCCTCTTTTCTTCGGGGAAGGCGGGGCTCTCCGAGTTGCAGCAGTATGCGCGCTCGCTTCCCGAAGAAGAGATCGCCCGCATTCTTGACGCCGCATCCTCCAGCCGGGAAAACCGGCGCCATAAGTCTCCCCGCGCGCTCGAGCATGCCCAGTTCACCTTCGAGATTTTGGCTGATTTCGGCGTCTATCGCGACCTGCACCGCCACCGAATGCTGACGCAGGAAAGGCAGATGCTCTCTTGCGACTTTGGCTATTATCTCCCTCCGGAAATTGTGGGGACCGACATGGAAAAGGAATATGTCGATGCGATGGAAGTCGCGAAAAAAGCCTACGACGAGATCGCCGCCGAACTGCCCGAAGAGGCGCAATACGTCGTGCCGATGGCGTACAACATCCACTGGTACTTCCACGTCAACCTCCGCGCGTTGCAGTGGCTCTGCGAACTCCGCTCTTCTGCGCAGGGTCACCCCACCTACCGACTGATTGCGCAGGAAATGGCGCGGCAGGCCAGCCAGGCGGTCCCCGAATTCGAACGCTTCTTCAAATTCGTCGATTTTGAAGGGTATGAACTCGGGCGCCTCAGCGCGGAAATCCGGATGGAAGAGAAAAAACAACAAAGATCCTTCACATGAAATCTGCAACCATGGGCCGTCTGCTCGGCGGAATGCTCCTCGTAGCGGGATGCTGCATCGGAGCAGGCATGCTGGCGCTTCCCGTCCTCACCGGCCTCTCAGGCTTTTTCCCCTCCACGCTCGCGCTCCTCGTCGCCTGGGCCTTCATGCTTTTTACCGCATTTTTATTGGTCGAAATCAACGGGTGGTTTACCGGAAAAGTCAATCTCCTCTCGATGGTTGGGGCGTCTTTGGGGAAGCGGGGCCGCCAGGTCTGCTGGGTTTCGTACCTGTTTCTCTTTTATGCGCTCCTTGTCGCCTACACGGCCGCGAGCGGCTCGATCCTCTCTTCCGTCAGCGGCCGGCTTTTGGGCGCGCCCCTCCCTCCCTCTCTTTGCTCCTTGGCGTTTGCCCTCTTTTTCGGAGTGATCGTCTATTTTGGAACCAGACCGGTCGATCTGATCAACCGGTGGCTGATGGGGGGGCTGATCCTCTCGTATCTTGCGATGATCGCGCTTGGCTTGCCAAAGATCCAGCCGGCGCAACTCCTCTATTCGGAGCCTTCCGCTGCCTTC
>DAIDLB010000183.1 GCA_027449725.1 Chlamydiota bacterium | reverse complement strand
CAATTGAGGCATTTGCAAACCATATTGTCCAACCCTCTTGTAATTGATCCTTGCAAATGGGCCAGATCATTCCAATTCCACACCTCCTCAATTGAAGAACTGAAACACCATTCCCATGCAGAACCGGCAACAATACTAAAGCTAAGCGAATTGGCCAGGCAAACTCTGGAGATAGCCCAAAACACTTCTCACGGGACGCAAATTCTAAGCCACGTTGTCAGCGCTCAGGGATCTTCCGAATTTGATTTTTAAATGAATCGGTTCTCGATTACTGGAGAGATCGAAACGCACTGAAGCGCGAAGTCGGCTCGCGCTTTTCGATCTCTACCCTTTCAATTGAGATTCGGCCCAGCGGTTGCCGCAGATCAGTGAGAAAGGCATCCAGTTCGGATTTAGATCCCTGCGCGACAACTTTGACAGAGCCGTCAGTAGAGTTTTGGACTGTGCCGGTGATTCCATGCTGTTTAGCGAGACGGCAGGCAAAGAAGCGAAACCCAACTCCTTGCACCCGTCCTGTGATCTGAATCATCCATTCTTCTTTCACTGCACTAACAGATCACTTCGTTGTTCTGGACGGCTTTCTTGAAGGCTCGGCCGAGGAAGATCGCGACGAGGAGCCAGAGGGCGAGGAGGGGGAAGCAGATGATGCCGCTTAGCATCAGATAGTGCGATTTGCCGGCGATTGTGCCGAAGGCTGATTGGAGAGGGGAGAGAGTCATATTGAACATGGAGCCGGCCTGTTTCGACGAGCGGGAGCCGAAGGTTTCAATCCAGGCTTGCGCTTTGAATTTTACGTCCGGCGTCGTCGGGATGTAGAGCTGCTTGAGCGCGGGGCCGTTGAGGGCGTAGTTGATCGCTTTCGAGCCGACCATCAGGCCGAAGAGAAAGGGAAGGCTGTCCAGGCTTAAAAACCCGAAGAGGGCGCACCCGACGATGATCGGCATCGCCGCCAGCGCCGTTCCAACGCCGAGAAAACGGGTAATGTTGCTGATCCCGAAGAGGAGGCAGAGGAGCGAAACAATATTGACGCTCGAGCCATAGAGGCTCAAATAGCTGCTGAGCGCAACGCCGGAATAGGATGTGCTGGCCGAGAGCTTGAAGTTGAAGTCGAAAATCGTGACGACGACCTCGTAGATGAAGTTGGCGGCGAAGATCCCGAGGAGATAGCGGTTTTTCAGCAGCAGCTTGAGCCCTTCTAAAAAGCCCGATTCCTGTTCCTGTTTGACGGCAGCTTCGTTTGTCCCATGGAATGAGGCGAGGAGATCTTTTGGCGTGGCGCGGAGAAAATAGCGAACCAGGGGGATGATGAGAAGCGTCAGAAGGCCGAGGAAGATGATCGAGAGGAAATCGGTCGAGAGGTGCAGGCGGTGCGGCATGCCGCCGATGCCGTAGGGGAGGACGATCCCTCCAAATTGGCCGATCGCGACGACGAGCGGAAACCCCCGCTTGGCTTGGCTAGGCTCCGTCGTATCTGCGGCAAAGGCCCAAAAGAGCGCGACGACCAAAGATCCAAAGCTCTCCACGAAGAGATACCAGATATATCCAAGGGCTTGGGCTGCCGTGCTTCCGTTCCCGCTTGCCTGGGCGGTCATGATGAGGACACTGAAGCATAGGATCGAAAGGCCGTAGAAGGCCGGCAGGATGATGAGCATCTTTTCCCTGGAGTTTTTTTCCAGGAGCTCTGTGTAGAACATGACGAGGGGGAGGAGCGCGATTACCGACGCGGTCTTTGCGTAAGGGAGCTGCAGATTGCTCGCCAGTTGGATGAAGACTGCGTCTTTCAGCGGACGGAGAGTCCAGTAGACGCCGATGATGAGGGCGAAGATCACCCCCATCCGGAGAAACTTTTTAAATTCTTCCCGTTCAAAATCTCCGAAATTGAATTTGCAGATCCACTGGAAGAAGCGGAGGAGGCGGCTCTCTTTGTTCATAAGCTCACAATACGGATTTTCCCTTTCTGGGGGATAAAAAAAACTTTTCTTTACACTTTTGACGAACAGAAGCTACAGTTTCTTGAAACTTTTTTGAGGAGATCTGCATGAAAAAAGCCCTGTTCCCTCTTTGCGCCTTATCCGCGATCGTTTATGGACAAACCTTTCCGCCTGTTCAAAGCGCCGAGCAGGTTGCGGCCGAGTTGAAATTTCTCACATCGACGGATCA
>DAIDLB010000182.1 GCA_027449725.1 Chlamydiota bacterium | reverse complement strand
TCCCAACATCGCATTTGCGACAACAAATCTTGCGCTGGGCTTTGTGAGCGCTTTTGCCTGAGCATCATTTTTAGCTTTGCTTATTTGCAGGCCAAGCGCTTGAAATACTTCTACAAGATAGGGCTTTAAACGGCCCGCTTGCCGGCTTAAGGCGGGGTTGGCTGACAGAAAGTCGGGATCGATCGCTGTAACTGCGATCTCATGGAAAGGCTGTAGAACACGATGAAAGTTCTTCATTCGCATCGCTTCACTGGCATACAAACTGCTTCCGGTCACTGCTTTGATCGACTCGTCAAAGACACCAATGATGTCTCGGAGGGTATAGGCAAGCAGAGTGGCGCTTAGGCCATCGGATGACCGAATCTGCTCCAAAACTTCTCTACTGACAGGCAGCAGCTCCGCTTCAAGCGCTTTAAGCGCATCTTCAAATTGGTCAGGATGGCCAAAGCCCGGGATGCACCCTTGAAATTGTTGAATGGCTTCTTGGGCTCTTTGGCGCGCTTCCAATGTCGGAACAAGCTGAGGATCTTTCATTTCCTGCAACAGGATTTGCAGACACTCGGCGCTGGTGCGGTTTTTTCGCGCTTCTGCGAAAGAGATGTTCAGCCAGTATTCGACGACGCCGGGTCCCAACTGCTTGAAAATACCCGCTACGCTCTCTAGGTCTTCGAGGCTCAGCTCTTGGCAGAAGATGATCCAGTCTTCTTGCACGTTTTTATCGATTGCAAACTTTGCGCTGCGCATCAGAACGTCCAAATACTCGCGCCTGGGTCCTTCGACCCCCGCCAGGGATTGAGCAGCATTCACCCGCTTGGCTTCTTTAGACTCTCCCATGACGCTCATCAAGGTGTCGGAGCCTGCTATCCCCATCCCGCGCTCTTCGACCAGGACATTGCGCAGCCAGCTGATCGCATACTTTTCCTGCAAGACCTTGCCGGGATGATCTGCCTGTTTGGAAGCATTCCACAAATTGCAGGCGTTATAAAAGGCTTTTCCAAGAACGGCTTTTTGAACGGAAGCAGGAGCCTCTTCGATCTGCCTCTGCAGCAGTACCAACAGGCGTTGCAGGAAATAAGCTTTTAGAGCGGGAGTCTCCGCGAGTTCGTAGCAGTTCAACAAACGATCCAGCGTATTTTTTCCATACGCCTGCTCTCGTTCGATTCGCTCAATCTCTCCTTGTTGCTCGGTCTTGGCCGAAAGGGCTAACCCGTTGATCTCTTCGACGAACTCTTTAAAAAGTGCGGGGTCGATCTCTCCGCTGATCGCAGTTTCCTGCTTAGGCACCATATGCCGTCTCAAACCTTCTCTCACAAAGTCGCCGGGCCCTGTGCCGTCAGGTAAAGAAGCGGCTATTCCCTCTTGCACATCCATCAACAACACGCCTGTTCTTAAAACAGCGGCAAAGCTCTCAAACCTGCCAACATTTGGACAAACCAGAGGGACTCCTTTGCTCTTAAAAAAGAGGGCTTCATGGGATAAAGAACCGCAGGGATTGCGTATAACAATAGCCTGTATGTCCACTCCGGCCCTTTTGAGCCGCTCGTAGGCGGCGATGGCCGCTTTGTCAGCCTGATCAACGACTAGCGTATTGGTCTGCGTCAGCGCGCAAACGGCGCCCGTTCCTTCTCCGATCACTCTCAAAGGGATCAGTTCGCCCAAATGCGAATACTTTTGGGGATCAATGTAGCTCAAAGCCAGAGGAGGGCCGGGATTGATGGGACGGGCCTGAAAGATCGATAGAGTGTCTGTGGCAGGATCATAGCTCCATTCAATGTCCACAGGATAGCCGTAAACTTCCTCAATCGCCTTTCCGATGGCAGCCAATCTGCAGCTCTCTTCGCGGGTCAAAGAAGAGCGCATGTTCGCCCCGGGAGGGTTTTGCCGAACTTCCAACCCTTCGCCATCCGCTCTGGGGGCCAATCGGGATGTCTTGGCGTCGGAACATACTTCATGGACAATGTCGCCTTGAACAAACAGCCTGTCGACCGGACGAGAGCCCGTGACGACCCCTTCAGCATGCCCATAGGTGCAGTTGATCTCCACCAAACCGGGGGTTTTCAACCGGTCTTCGGTAAACATCACGCCGGAAGTAGGGATAGAGCCTCCCGGCTTCTCCCCGACCATCACCTGCAAAAGGACGGGCATAAAAGGATCTGCCTGGATGTTATCGCCCTGGCTTGCCCGCTGCGTCAAAGAGTGGGAAGAGAAGTAGGAGCCGATGACCTTTCCTACCGCCGCTCCGATCGCTTGCGGGTCCGGACTTACGTTGGCAACCGAAAGGTTTCCTCCAGGATTTCCCACCAAAGCGCTGTCTTCGCGGCCGGTACTTCTGACCATCAGCGGTGTGTTTTCCTGCGCGATTTCAGTAAGTGCGGGGTGATCATAATCTTGGAATGCTCTCTCGATTCCTGCCCGGATTTCTTCTAAAATAGGCTGTCCCTTTGCGATCGCGTCTTGGGGATTCGCTTCCGCCCGGCAAATTTCTACAAATTGGTTCCATAACCCCTTAAACTCGGGGAATTTTTCTTGGAACGTGTTAAGGATTTCATCGTGTTCAATGGCTCTGAACATCGGAACTTGAAAAGAAGCGTCTCCGGTAAATTCCCGGGCGATACTGCTTAGCATCTCAAGGTTTGCCGCCTTGTACCCGATCTTCTGCGCCCGCGCTTCCCGAATCGCTGCGAGCTCTTCTTTTTTTAAATTCTCTGTAGAGATCGGTTCTCGAGTCGGGCTGAATCCCAGCGAGGGCGCCGGAAGATTGAGGGGCGGCTCTGCCAAACGGCTATCTGGCGCCGGCAGACCGGGCGAACGTTTGAGTCTGCCCGGAATAGTTGTCGGCGCCGTTTCCGTGAGAGCAGGCAGCAAGACTGGTTTGGGGTTGGCCGGGGGAAGGCTCGAAGCCGTTTCGGCTCGGGACAATCTGGGAGAAGATGGCAAGACAGATTGAGCAACGCTTGTTGACCGAGAGAAAGAACGGGATTGAAAAAGCCGATAAATCAGGTATACCGCAGAAATTACGGTGATGATGCAAGCGAATATCTTAAAGAAATCGAGAGCCCCATTTGCGACCTTAGCCACTGTGCCAAGGGCTTTTTCCGATGAGATGATAGAAGCCCGCTCAGACGTTAAAGCACTTGCTATCGACGATCCCTTTTGCAAGACAGGGGACTGTCCGGCCTCAGAGACGGATTGAACAATTCTAGCAGGAGCTTCAGCGGACATTTAATAGCCTCTTTTAGTTTTACATAAGAGATAATTATACATTAATTATTAATAAAGTTAAAACAAATCATGCTCTTTAATTTTATTTTTATGATTAACACAAAATACCGTCCACCTCATTCGGATTTTGTTACGGAGCCAGAGATGGGCTCGCCCCCTTCTATAAGATAAAGAATCAATTTCTTAAGGAATAACCTTGGCTTTAACCAAAACCACGGCTACAATTACCCCTATAACCCACCCATAAGACTGGACATGAAGCGGACAATTGAAAAAGAACTCCGAGCCTGGAAACAATCTCCTCACCGCTACCCGCTTCTTCTTCGGGGAGCTAGGCAGGTAGGCAAAACCTATGTCGTTGAGAAACTGGGAGAAGAATTTGATTCTTTCGAAATAGTCAATTTCGAGGCCCAGCCGGAGGCGATCGCCTGTTTTGAAAGTTTAAATCCCGTTGAAATCATCCAAAAGCTGGAACTTTTGACCAAACGTCCTATCCGTCCTAATCACACGCTTCTCTTTCTTGATGAAATTCAGGCATGTCCAAAAGCGATTTTAGCCCTCCGTTATTTTAAAGAAAAAATGCCGTCCCTTCACGTTATTGGCGCGGGTTCTCTTTTGGAATTTGCGCTCAACGAAGCAAAATTTTCGTTTCCTGTAGGCCGGGTACAGTTCATCTATTTAAAACCACTCTCATTTCAGGAATTTCTTTGGGCTGTCCAGGAAAATTCTTTGGACGATGTTACTTTAAAGACCCCCCTTTCTGAAACCCAGCATTTGGCCTATCTGCAATCTGTAAAAGAGTATTTTCTTGTAGGCGGAATGCCGGCCGTAGTCAGCCAATTTGTGAACAGCCGTTCTTTTCTTGAAATCAATCGCATTCAAGATCTTCTTATCTCTACGTATCGTGCCGATTTCGGCAAGTATGCTACGGAGGCGGAACAAAAATACCTGAAAATCTTATTCGATGGCGTTGTCCATCAAATCGGACGCCAATTTAAATATTCAGAAATTGACCCTCACATTAAATCTCGTGAACTTAAAACGGCTTTGGAACAGCTTCGATGGGCAGGCATTCTCTATCCCATCTATGCCTCATCGGCTGCGGGAACCCCCCTATCAGCGCAAATCAAGAGGAACAAATTCAAGCCTCTCTATATCGATATTGGCCTTCTTGAAAGAGCCCTCCAGGTAGATCCGAATACGGTATTGAATCAAGATCTTGTGCAAATCCATGCAGGCGCTTTAGCTGAACAGTTTGTCGGACAGGAATGGCTGGCTTACGCTGATTTTTTCCGCGAAGAGCAGCTCTTTTTTTGGGAACGGGAAAAAGCAGGAAGTTCAGCGGAGGTCGATTATGTCATTACCCTTGAATCGGAAGTCATTCCGATTGAAGTAAAAGCCGGCGCGCACGGTCATCTCAAATCGATCCGACAGTTCATGGCAGAAAAAAACTCACCGCTTGGCATTCGCATTTCTCAGAAACCTCTGGAGATTCGCGATCAAATCCTGTCTGTTCCTTTTTATATGCTCGAACATATTCCCCGCCTTGTTCGGGAAGTTCTTGGCCGCTCTTGACTCGACTTTGTATACCGCGCGCAGGAAGGATTGACATGTTCCGACCGAGCGAGACAAAGCAGAATCGATTTGAATGAGGAGCACCATTCCCGCATCGGGAAGGGCGACGAAGAAAATCGATTCTGCGAAATC
>DAIDLB010000181.1 GCA_027449725.1 Chlamydiota bacterium | reverse complement strand
CACTTTTTTGACGTTTTTGAGCTGTTTTTCGACGTCGCGGTAATTTTTTTCCAGAGCGGCGATTTCCTCCTGGTTCTTGTCGATGTCGAACTGGGAGATGCGGCGGATTGGGATTTGGAGCAGCTTTTCCCGGTCGTCTTGGGTCGGCTCGCGGAGAAGCTTTTTGTGGAACGGACGGAGCGAATCGGAGAGAGTCGTATGAATGCCCTCCAAGGTCTTGACCGTTTCAATTTTCTTATAGAGCCTGTTTTCAATGAAAATGCGCTCGAGCGACTTATAAAAGATCTTTTCAAGCAGTCGGTCTCTCTCGATCTCCAGCTCGCGCCTCAAGTACTCGACGAGCTGATTGGCGTTGAAGTGGAGGATCTCATGAACATCGGTTTCCCAGGGAAACCCCTCTTTGATGACAATGATCTGCGAGCTGAGCGACACTTCGCATTCTGTATAGGCATAGAGCGCGTCAAGCAGCTCTTCCGCATACTGTCCGCGCGGCAGCTTGATCTCGATTTCGACGCTGCTGGCCGTATAATCGTGGATCGACTCGATCTTGATTTTCCCCTTCTTCGCCGCCTCGTCGATGGAGCGGATCAGGCTCTCTGTCGTCGTGCCGTAGCAAATCTCGCGGATGAGGAGCGTTTTCGGGTCTTTGATCTCGATCTTGGCACGCAGCTTGATCTTTCCCTTCCCTTTGTCGTAGCCGCTCTTGTCCATGATCCCGCCGGTCGGAAAATCGGGGAAGATTTTAAAATTCCGCCCCTCCAGGATCGCGATTTCCGCTTCGAGAAGCTCTGAAAAATTGTGCGGCAAAATGCTCGTTGCCATGCCGACGGCGATTCCCTCCGCCCCCTGCATCAGGAGCAGCGGGATTTTCGCCGGCAGCGTTACCGGCTCATCATTCCTCCCGTCATAGGAAGGGATCGTCTCGGTGATGTCGGGATTGAAAAGCGTCTCTCGGGCCAGAGGCGATAGCCTCGTTTCAATATAGCGGGCGGCGGCCGATGGGTCGCCCGTGTAAATGTTGCCGAAATTCCCCTGCCGGTCGAGGACAAACCCTTTATTGGCCAGATTGACAAGCGCTTCATAAATCGGCGCGTCGCCATGGGGATGGAGCTGCATCGCCTGTCCGACGATGTTGGCCACTTTGTGGAGCTTTTCGTCCTTTTGCCTGAAGAGAATCTCCAGGATACGCCTTTGCACCGGTTTGAGGCCATCAACGACGTTCGGAATAGCCCGGTCGAGGATGACATACGAGGCATACTGGATGAAGTGCCCCTTCATTTGCTCTTTGAGGTCATCCATTTTCGTTCACCAGGTTTTGCATGATAAACGACTTTCGGGCAGGGGTATTTTTCCCCATGTAAAACTCAAGCGTCGGCTTGATGTCGCTCAAATTCTGGATCATGACGGGAAGAAGACGCATCTCCCCCGCGATGAACTGCTTGAACTCGTTCGGCGAAATCTCTCCGAGCCCTTTGAAGCGGGTTACCTCGCATGATTTTCCAAGGAGCGTTTCCGCCTTCTCCTTCTCTTCGGCCGAGTAGCAGTAGAGGGTCTTTTCCTTGTTTCGAACTTTAAAAAGCGGCGTCTCGAGGATATGCAAGTGGCCATTGAGCACAAGGCCTTCGAAATAAGTGAGGAAAAAGGTGATGAGAAGATTTCGGATATGCATTCCGTCGACGTCGGCGTCGGTCGCCAAAATCACCTTGTTGTAGCGAAGGTTTGAGATGTCCTCTTCAATATTGAGGGCGGACATAAGGTTGTACATCTCTTCATTCTTATAGAGAAGCTCGAGCTTCATCCCATGGACATTCATTGGCTTTCCTCGAAGAGAAAAGACCGCTTGCGTGAGCGGATCTCTGGTCATTACAATCGAGGCGGATGCCGACTCCCCTTCCGTGAGAAAAATCACCGATCTGTCCCCTTCTTTCGACCCGTCTCCAAAATGGTATTTCGAATCGCGTAATTTGGGGATTTTAAACGAAATTTTTTTCTGTTTTTCTTTGGCTTCCTTTTTGACTGCGGCAAGCTCTTTCCTCAGCTTCTCATTGAACGCAATCCGCTCGAGGATTTTTTTCGCCACCTCCTCTTGCTTATAGAGGAGCGTTTGCACAGCGTCTTTCACTTCCTGCATCACAGGGCCGCGGATCTCGCCATTCGAGAGCTTATTTTTCGTCTGGGATTCGAAGACGGGGTCTTTGACCTTGATGAGGATGGCGCCGACAATTCCTTCCCGGACATCGAGCCCCTGGAAATTCTTCTTCGCAAACTCGTTGACCCCTTTCAAAATCCCCTCTTTGAACGCGGAAAGATGGGTTCCACCGTCATGGGTATACTGGCCGTTGACAAATGAAAAATAGGTTTCGCCATAGCTCGATGAGTGGAGGAAGGCAAACTCGATGTGCTGGCCGCGGTAGTGCACCGGTTCATAGAGCCGGTCTTCCTTCACCTCTTCGTTCAGGAGGTCGAGGAGGCCGTTTTCAGAGCGGATCTCCCGGCCGTTGAACTCGAGGGTTAGCCCCACATTCAAATAGGCGTAGTGCCAAAGCCTTTTGAGGATCAGCTCTTCTTGAAAGGAAAATTTTTTAAAGACCTCGCGGTCGGGAACAAATTCGACGAAAGTGCCGTTTTCCTCTTTCGTTTTTCCTTTCTTCTTGTCCTGCAAGATCCCTTTCGAAAAGCGCACTTCGACAAATTCCCCGTCGCGGCAGCTCTTCACGATAAAATGGGAAGAGAGGGCGTTGACCGCTTTCATCCCGACGCCGTTCAGCCCTACGGAAAACTGGAAAACGTCGTCATTGTACTTGGCGCCGGTATTGATCTGGCTGACGCACTCGATCACTTTGCCAAGGGGAATCCCCCTTCCATAATCGCGGATCGAGACGGTCGAGCTTTTCGGATCGAGGACGATCTCGATCTTCTTCCCATTGCCCATGATGAACTCGTCGACAGAGTTGTCGATCGCCTCTTTGAGCATGACATAGATGCCATCGTCGGGGTGGGAGCCGTCGCCGAGGCGGCCGATGTACATGCCGGAGCGGAGGCGGATATGGGCCAGCGCATCCAGAGTCTGGACGGCGCTCTCGTCGTACTTTTTAGCCATGTTTACGGTCATAGCATGTCTGTAATTTTTTGTAGGAGGCCATTTTACTTGATTCATATAGAGAGCGCCATTAGAATCTTTGGCTTTAAACGAATGGCAGAACCGAAAATATTTTTTGGGATGCCCAAGGAGAGACATGAAAAAAGGCCTATTCATACGCAAGCCCATCCGGGCTGTGGAGCCAACGGAGACTGATGAAGACCAGCATCAGTTAAAACGACATTTAGGACCCTTCAACCTGACCGCAATCGGCATCGGCGCGATCATCGGCGCGGGGATTTTCGTCGTGACAGGCCAGGCAGCCGCGCTCTACGCCGGCCCGGCCGTTATCCTCTCCTTCCTTCTCGTTGCGATCATCTGCGTGCTCGCGGGCCTTTGCTACGCAGAACTCTCCGCGATGATTCCGGTTGCCGGAGGTTCCTACTCCTACTCCTACGTCGCTATGGGCGAGTTTCCCGCCTGGCTGGTCGGTTGGTCCATTACAGGCCAGATCCTCTTTTCCTCCTCGACCGTCGCCGTCGGCTGGTCGGGCTACTGCTCGAGCTTTTTGCGCGACATGGGTTTCCACCTCTCCGAAGTCTTTACCCACTCCCCCATCGCTTATACCATCGAGGCGGGGTGGGAGCTGACAGGAGCTTGGATCAACCTGCCCGCCGTTATCCTTGTCCTCCTCATAGGAACGATGATTTCAATCGGAACAAAAGCGGCAACCCACTTCAATAATGCAATGGTCGCAATCAAGCTCTCGACGATCGCTCTTTTTATTCTCCTCGGTTTTTCCTATATCAACATTGACAATTTGACCCCCTTTATTCCCGAAAATACCGGTTATTTCGGCGAATTCGGCTGGAGCGGAGTGATCAGGGCGGCAAGCTTCCTCTTCTTCGCTTACATCGGATTCGATACCGTTGCGACCCTGGCGCAAGAATCGATCAACCCGCAAAAAGACCTGCCAAAAGGAATCCTCGGCTCTCTTCTCATCTCCGCCGCGGCCTATGTTGCAACGGCCCTCGTACTCGTTGGGATCGTCCACTATACGCAGCTCAATGTACCTGATCCAATGTCTACCGCCCTCAACGCGATGGGGTCCTCCTTCCTTTGGCTAAAGACCGTGGTCAAGCTCGCGATCCTGGCAGGCCTGGCCTCCGTCGTTCTCGTCCAAACGCTCTCTTTGACCCGCGTCTTTTTCACGATGAGCAAAGACGGTCTTCTCGCAAAGCCGTTTTCCAAAATCCATCGATCGACCAAGACGCCCCTCTTCGCCTCTGTCGTGACGGCGCTTTGCTGCGTTGTGATTTCGGGCATTTTTCCGGTGAATGTTCTGGCAGGGCTGGTTTCGATGCTGACGCTTTTCCTCTTTGCGATCGTCTGCCTCGGCGTACTCAT
>DAIDLB010000180.1 GCA_027449725.1 Chlamydiota bacterium | reverse complement strand
CCTTCCTGCGCGCGGTATACGTCCTGCGAAGCGGTCTCAAAATCTGACAAAAAATGCATCAAAAATCGAATGTTAAGAATCGGAAGATAGGCTCATGTAATGATAAATTTTTTATTGCTACATCGCTTTCATCGATTATTTAAATTAATATCTTGTGTTGTTGTTAAATCGATTGTTTTTGCAAAATCCTGGCATTCATTTTCTATTTCCGTCAGATATTTCATGGAAATAGGGGGTGTGGAACTGAGACAAATTACGGAGATTCTCCATGACAATTACACTCGCCGTCGCTCTTTTATTACAAACGCAAGGATATGATGGAACAACCGATGCCGCAGAGCAGCTTATTGAAAGCACAAACCAGGTCAGCAATATCCTCTTCGGCCCCGTTGTTCGGAAAATCGCCCTCACCCTCGGGTTTGGCGCCGGTATCTTCCAGGCCTTTATGTCAGGCTCGATCAAGCCGCTTCTGATCTATGGCGGTCTCGGTCTTGCGATCTGTCTTTTGCCAAGAGTCATCGACCTCATCGCCAACCTATGAAACCGGCCCTGCTCCTCAAGCGGCTGGACGCCCCTGTCCGCTTTTTATCGTTTTCGATCAGCGACGTTGCCGCTGCCATCATTCCCGTTTTTCTCGGAGCCCTCTTCGACAGCCTCTTTCTCATCCCGGTTTGCGGACTTTCGACCCTCTTTTTCCTCCGCAGGGCCTTGAAGAGGCTCCCCCGATTTTACGCCATCCGCTGTCTCTACTGGTCTTTGCCGACCCGACGTTTCAACAGCCTTTTAAGAGTCAAATTCCCCCCTTCAAACCAACGCTTTTGGATCAAATAATGGACCGTCAAACCAAACAGGAAAACACGGCCCGCCTCGCCGGCCGCAAAAATGCGTTCCTCTTCTTTTCCGTCCTTCTCTCCGTCGTCGTGCTGCTCCAAGCCCTTTTGCTTTTTACGAAGAAAGAGCGGGTCGTCGTCGTCCCTACCAGCGGCCCCTCCTACTGGATCGAAGATCAGAGGGCCTCTTCCGCCTACCTCGAGAAAATGGGGATTTTCCTCTCGGACCTCCTCCTCAACCGGAGCTCCGCAGACGTAGGAGAGAGAAATCGGATTTTGCTCCAATATGTCCATCCCGCCTCCTACTCCGAATTCAAGCGGCAATTGGCCGAGGAAGAAGCGGCGATTTTGAAGGGGGGCCAAGCATTTTTCTTCCGGACGCTCAATAGCAGCGTCGATCCCGCCAAATCGTCCTTTTTGATTCGAGGCGAGTCCGACGTCTGGGTGGAAAAAGAGGGGGCCGGTTCTTTTGCCATCCAAAAACAGGAGAAGCAATACACCCTTCGCTTCAAGTGCGAACACGGCAAGCTCATGCTCGAATCTCTCAAGCAGGAGGCCGTATGAAAAGGCTGGTGCTGCTGGCCGTAGGCGCCAGCGTGTCAGGGTTTGCCCTCGTCGAGCGGACGATTGATGAAAAGAATCCTTTTGAAGTGACCCTCTCGACGACTTCCCACAACCGGATCGTCGTCGAAGACGGGGCCGTCGAAAAGATCTTTGCAGACAATGGCCTCTTCACCGTCGTCATGGACGCGGCGACCGGCAATGCCTTCGTCAACGTAGAGCAGGAGATTGAAGAGCCGAAGACAGTAACGGTGGTTGCCAGCTCCGGAGCAGTCCAGGATCTTTTTGTCCGAGCAGAGCCCGGCCCCTCCGAACAGGTCCGCCTCCACCTCCCCGAAGACGGCCAGGAATGGGTCTATCGGGCCGATCCGTCGATGGCTGCGAGCATCCAGGTGCTCAACAAGATCGTCGAGGGCATTGTGCCGGCCGGATTCGGACAGCGGGATTGGGATGAGGAGGGACTGAAATTGCCCTCGCCGCTCATCGCCGTTCCGTTGAAGTCGCTCGAAGGGCCGTTTGAGATCCTCGATGTGTATGAAGTGAGAAATCCCGGGAAAAAGGCCGCCTCGCTCTCCTTGGAAGAGGTCAAAGGGGACAAGGCGTGGGTTTTTCTCGGCGCCAAGACACTCGAGGCCGGTGAAAAGACGATTTGTATTTTAGGGCGGGGCAAAGATGGCTAGGAAGTGGGGCAGCGCTCGGCAGATCGGCGCGCGTCAAAAGAAGCTGTTTTTCGGCTTGGCCGGCGGGGGAGCGGCCATTGTCCTCCTCCTCGTCTCGTTTACTCACGAAGACTCGCCGGAGGCGAGGCCCTCTCTGCCGGTAGAGAGCAAGATCGACCGGATCTCCCAGGAGATCGACCCTCACGCGATCCGGATCTCAGCGCTCGAAAAAGGGCAGGAGGCGTTGGGGGAGAGGATTGAATCGCTCTCGGTTACGGTCAGCGAGACGGGTAGAGAGATCGCCGAAGAGACGAGGGGGATGGTCCAGAGCGAATCGGCGCGCGTAGAGAAGGCGATCGAGGCAATGAAGGGCGAGCTATTGGCCAAAGAGCAGGAGAAGAAAGTCCTTCCTTTGCTGAAAGCCTTCAAGGGATGGGAGCGGACGCCCAAAAAAGAAGAGCATAGCGTCGCCTTCGAAATCCCCGCCGGCACCGTGCTCAAGGCGGTCTTGATTTCAGGCGTCGACTGCGGCGTCGGCGTCCAAAAGCCGGTAGGGGCCAATCCGGTGCTCCTCAGGCCGATCGACGACGGGCGTCTTCCGAGGAATATCCGCGTGCCGCTCAAGGGGAGCGTGCTGATTGGCAATGCGCAGGGCGATCTCTCCACCGAGCGGGTGATGATCCGCGCAGAGAGGCTGACCCTGGTTGAAAAAGACGGCTCGTTTGTCGAGACCGAAGTGAGCGCCTATGTGTCCGGCGAAGATGGACGGGAAGGACTGCGAGGCGTCGTCGTCGACCGTTCGGGGCAGATCGTAATGCGGGCCGCTTTCTCCGGCTTTTTGCAAGGGGTCGGACAGACGGCGGAAGCGATCGCGAGCAAACAGAAGACGCCCTCGGCGCAAGAGAGCGCCGTTTCGATCGGCGTCGGCGGATCGACTGCTGCCATGGGCAAGCTCACCGACTACTACATCAAACGGGCCGAGCAGCTTCAGCCCGCGATCCAGATCGCCGCAGGCCGCGTCGTCGACGTGATCTTCACCAAGTCGGTCAAGATCGGGGAAAAGGACCTGAAAAAGAAAATCGAACTGCAAAGAAGGCTGAACAAGCATGATTAGGTTCCTTTTGGCGATGGCCAAACTCGATCCGGTCTATCAGGTGGCTTACGGTGATCCCGATTTGGCGCGGGAAGTCGTCGAGTACTATTCGCTCAGCTGCACGAAGTGTCTGGAGCTTTTTAGCACCGATTTTCCAAAGCTGAGGGACGCCTACCCCGACGTCCGCTTCGTTTTCCACCCCGATCCGGCCGACCTCCTCACTCTGCAGGCGATGGTTTGCCTCGAGAAGATCGGCGAAGAGAAGCGGGCGGTTTTTTTAGAGACCGTGCTCCAATGCCTGCATGAAAATCGCGGCAGGGGAGGGCTGGCTATTTTGCAGGCGGCCATGGAGGCGCTCGGAACCCCTGTGCCCGATCTGGACAAGATCGAATTTTTGGAGAAGGCCGACGCGTACCGCGCCGCGTTCCGCTTTCTCATTCAGGAAGATGTGATCACGGCTGTCCCTTCCTACGAAATCGATGGAAAGCTCATCGATGCAGCCCCCACGTTTGACGCCCTCGATCAACACTTAAGGAACCCATGAAGAAGCTCGTTGCTTGTGTTTTTGCCCTCTTTTTCTCCGCCTGCAGCATGTACCAGTCGGAGTTCGACTGCCCGGCCTGCAAAGGGATCGGTTGCAAGTCGGTCTCCGAAGTGATGGACATGATCGTCGAGAGGGACGAAAAGCGGGACCTTTTCGTCCCCGATGAAGAGGACGCCCGGATTTTACGCGAAGGGAGACAGGGATGAGCTTTGTCCGGAAGATCGCAGAGTGGCTTGGCGAGGTGGAAGAAGGCGAGAGCTCAGAGGAGTTCCTCGAGCACGAGTTTTTGGCAGATCTTCTCCCGTACCGCCTCTACGATTCGGAGCAGAAGATCTATGAAAATAAGAGCTCGCTCGGCTTTGTCCTCGAAGTCGTCCCTCTTCTCGGCGGCTCCATCGACGCGCTTCTCGAGATCAACGCGCTTGTCAAGGAGATCGGAGAAGAGGGGGCGAACATCCAGTGCCTCCTCTTTGCCGATCCGAGGATCGAAGGGTTTTTAGAGACTTGGGGCGAGCCGCGCCAAAGAGAAGCGGGGATTTACGCCAAGATCGCGGCCAAGAAACAGGACTTTTTCCTCCAGGGGGAAACGGCGAGGATCTTTCGCGTCTTCTTCTCGTTTTCGATGAAGAAAGGGAAAGATGTTTTGCGGCAGATCGAGCGTCTCGCTGAAAAGAAGAAGAAGTCGATCGAGATCTTTTCCCGCATCAGCCACGCCGTCGACATGGAGCCGGGCCAGTTCATCGATCTCGTCCAGGGGCTTTTGCAAACAGGGCGCTCCGGCAGGTGGAAAAAGGACACCTATCTCTCCAAACAGATGGCTGCCTCGTCGACCGCGCTCGAAGTCTATAAAGAGAAACTCGTCTTGTCGGAAAAATGGGATTTGAGGACGTATGAAGTCCTGGACGTCCCCGAGAGCTGGAGCCTTGCCCACATGGGGGAGCTGATCGGCGATTTTTTCAACGCGTCGTACCGGGTGCCGACGCCGTTTTATCTCCATTACGGGATCTATTTTCCCTCGCAGGAAAAGGCGGAAGCGAAGTTCCGCGGCAAGCTGAAGCTCCTCGAACACCAGTCGAAATTCCCCTATTTGACCAGGGTTTTGCCCGATCTGCCGCGCGAGTTGGAAGAGAAGCTCTATGTCCGGAGGCAGCTGCAGGAGGGGGAAAAGTTTGTCGAGACGAGGCTTAGCTGCGGCCTCTTCGGCTCCAAAGAGAAATTTTCCAAAGCCGAATCCATTCTCCTTGCCCTCTTTCAAAAGTATGGGTTCAAGCTGGGGCCGAACGATTTTCTCCACCTCCCCGATTTCCTCGCTTCGCTGCCGATGGCCTGGGGCGAAGACGCCTCCCACATCGCAGGGCTGAAACGGGTCCGCTCGGTCCGGACGACGTTGACCGAAGAGACGGCCCAGTTGATGCCGTGTGTCGGCGAATGGTGGGGCAACTCGCGCCAGGGGATGATCCTCCTCGGACGGAAAGGGCAGATCGCGACGTTAGATCG
>DAIDLB010000179.1 GCA_027449725.1 Chlamydiota bacterium | reverse complement strand
CCGAACCCCTCACTTGTGAGCGAAGCCTTGGGGGTTCGGGCAAAAACGAGCACAGATGCCGAGGATAGCAGAAAAAAAAGAACAAAATCAGAACTTGGAAGAATGGATCTCAGATTTTACAGAAAAAGTGTTGCTTGATCTAAAAATATGCGTTTCAATAAACGCTTCGTATTCCTCGTCCTCGAACGGTGTGAGCAATTCGCCTTCTTTGATCTTTTCCTGCAGCCGATCAAACTGCTCCCGTTTCCACTGTCCGTATTGGGAGCGGTCCAAAGCATCTAACTCAAATGAAGATTGTCTTTCCATGAAACGGATTTCCGCCCCCGTCAAGGGAGCGCCGGCCCGAAGCTTAGGGCGGATCGTGTCAAACGTAGGGGCTGGAGACCATTCAATCCTCGACCGAACCGCATTACTGTTTTCTGCAAATACATTCATCCTGAATAAGGTAGCGACCATCCGGTTCGCTGCGCTCAAAACACTGCGACAAGGGGCAACGACTAAATTAACAAAAACACTTATACAATTTAAATATGAAGCCATCTCTTTCTTTGAAATTTTTAATAAATTATATCATAAATTTATAATAAAAGTCAACTAAAAGAAAATCTTGACTTTTGCCCGGAAAAATCCGATAATTCATCTCCAAAAAAACAGAGGAAAATCTAGCTATGTGCACTTCTTTAACTTTTAGTTCCCCTCCCGTTCGGACGCGTCCTCCGGAAGAACCCCAAATGGAAGGCAGATCGGTTTCTGCTCTTCCCAGAGCGGTAACACCGCCGGCTGTGACAGAACATTTCCAAAACCAGCCTGAAAGCCCATCCTCCCTGATGAGGACCCCTCCGTATGTGCCTCCAACGTCTCCTCCTCCGCTAAAAAGACGTCGGATCAACCGGCTTTAACTATACCCGTTCCACCTCACAGTCACTTAAAAGGACCGCCTGGAAGAATGGATTTGGATCTCCAAAAGCGGTACGATTGATGGACAGGGGACCGCCATGGCGTTGATCTTTTTTTTTATCTGCTTACTGTTTGCCTTCGCAAGCATCGTCGTCTATTCCCTTCTTTTGGGAATTTCGCCGATGCCAAGTAGTCGAAAGGCGCAGGCTGCGATGCTTCACCTCCTGCCCCAGCCTCTCGATGGCGGCGTCATCTACGAGCTTGGGAGCGGATGGGGCGGCCTTGCCCTTCTGTTAGCAAAGAGGTTTCCCCAAGCCAAGATCGTCGCGATCGAGCTGTCCCCGATCCCCTTCCTCTTTTCACAAATGAGAAAGGTCATCTCTCGACAGACCAACTTGACTTTTCTGCGAAAAAATTTTTACGACCATTCGCTCGGCGATGCCGGAGCGATCGTCTGCTATCTCTTCGGGGGAGGAATGAGAAAGCTCTCTCTTCTGTTGGAAAAAGAGCTTCCGGATCGATGCCCGATCGTCAGCAATAGCTTTTCCCTCCCCGGCTGGCCTGATGAATCGCAATTCTTCGTCAATGATTGGGCGGCTACCCGGATTTACACCTATGAGCCTATCCGCAATGTAGAAAAAAAATCTGGGGGATCTTTTGGGTGCTTTTCACGAATTTCTCCTTGAGAATATGAAAAATATTCCCTCGTCGAAATTTGCGAAAATCACCGCAAAATCTCCGCCCATCTTTTTTCCTCTACATTGCGGATAGGCTCATACGTCCAGAGGGAAGAGAATCTGTCTTAAGACATAAGGTAGGATGCCGCCGTGCTCATAGTATTCCGCCTCAATCGGCGTGAAGATCGACACTGTAAGCGGCACTTTCTTTTTGCCATCGATCTCGAGTTCCACCTTCTGGTGAGGCTCAATTTTTTCTTTTAGGCCGTGAAGAGCGAATGTTTCTTTACCCGAAATGCCGCAACTCTCCCAGCTCTCTTGCGGCTGGAAAGTCAGGGGCAAGACCCCCATCCCGATCAGATTGCTCCGGTGGATCCGCTCAAAGCTTCCGGCGACAACGGCGCGGACGCCGAGAAGCGCTGTCCCCTTCGCCGCCCAGTCGCGAG
>DAIDLB010000178.1 GCA_027449725.1 Chlamydiota bacterium | reverse complement strand
TGCAACGAAGGTGCTCGGGTCGACCGAGGGCGGTTGTATCTGCACCAACGATGACGACCTCGCAGCGCTCCTGCGGAATATGCGTTGCGGCTATGGAATGGGGCGTATCGTTGAGGTTCCGGTAACCACGAATGGGCGAATGTCGGAGGCACAGGCGGCGATAGCGCTCATGAGTCTCGATGATCTCGACGAACACATCCCGCGGAATCAGGCGCTGGCCGCTCGTTACGCCGCGGCGCTCAGCGAGGTTCCGGGTATAGAACTCTGCGAGCCATCGGGTGTTGATTTCTCAAACAGGCAATACCTTGTCTGCGCCGTCGATGAGGATACCTTCGGGCTCTCGCGAGATCGACTCGCCCGTCTGCTCAAGGCCGAAAATATCTACGCGCGACGGTACTTTTTCCCCGGAGTCCATCGTAGCGTTCCCTATGCAACACAATACCCTCAGTATCTCGATAAAGAGGCGAAAGAGATCATCGAAAACGCCCACCTGCAGGCTGCGGAAATCGTCGATGAGGCCAAAGAAAGGGTGCAAGGCCTTTTAAAAAACGCTGTCTCCGACATCGAACAGAAAAAGAAAGCGTTTGAGTCGACTTTGCAGATCGCTTGCCGACAGGGGATTGAGAAGCTTAAACAAAAAATTGAGCAAGAGATGTTTGTTCAGGGACTCAAAGAGCTTGTGGCTGAAGAGACTGCCGACCCCAAATTTCTTGGCCAGTGGATTGCTTCATTTCTTCAGGCATTGGAAGCCAAGGGGATCGACGAAGATCTTTCGGCCCTGATTCCGAAGTCGGTGACGCCTCGCTCGATCAACGCCCTTCTTACCTCACGCTTCCTTGATCGGTTGAAAGAAAAATCGGTTGTCCTCGGCGATTTTGACGGGGGGCTGCAGATCAAGCTGCATGACCGGAAGATCACGATTGACATTTCGGATCTGGCTCTCCGCGAGTTGATTGCGGATTTCATTCGGCGCGATTTCCGTGAACTCGTCTTTCAGGTTTAAGGAATGAAGTATTATTTCCTGGTCTCTTCTTTACCTACGCTGACTTTGGGAACCGCTCCGGCTGTTTCCTATGAAGAGGCGAGGTTTTCTTTTCTTTTGAATTTATCGCCGGCAGACCAGGAACAGGTGGCTCTTTTTCAGACTCTGACAGATATCCGCAACATTCGAGCTCTTTGGCTTGGGCGCCCGCTCGACCCCAGGGGCAATTTCGGGGAAAAGGATCTGGAAGAGGCTCTTTTGGTGAGAGACCCTTTGCCGGAGTTTGTCGGCGATTTCCTCGACCGCTATGAACATCCGGAGGACCGGCTCCGTTATTTTGCGTCCCTCTACGCATCCCTTTACGCTGAAAACCAGGAAAAGCTGACCGGGTTTTTGAAGAGCTATTTTCAGTTCGAGAGGGAAGTGCGGCTTTGCCTTGCGGCTCTCCGCGCAAAGCGGGCCGATTTGGATTTGCTCCATGAGTTTCAATTTGAAGATCCTACGGATCCGATGGTCGCCTATTTTCTTGCGCAAAGGGA
>DAIDLB010000177.1 GCA_027449725.1 Chlamydiota bacterium | reverse complement strand
TCCTACGATGAGGCCATTCGCTTCGGCAAGGTCTGCTTCATCGCCGTGCCTACCCCGTCGCGAGAAGACGGCTCCTGCAACACGGGCTATGTCGAATCAGTGGCAAAACACATTGGCGAAACGATGGAAGGGCCTCTCGTGATCGTCAACAAATCGACGGTCCCGGTTGGCACGGCAGCGCTTGTGCGGCGGATCGTAGCGGAAGCCCTGGCGAAAAGAGGGGTGCAAATCCCGTTCGAGGTCGTCTCGAACCCCGAATTTCTCAAAGAGGGCGCGGCCGTTCAGGATTGTCTGAAGCCCGACAGGATCATCATTGGAGCCGATAGCCCTCAAGCAGCGGCGGCCCTGCGCGAAATCTACGCTCCCTTCACGATCAGCCACGACAAAATCCTGATCATGGACACGCTCTCGGCTGAGATGACCAAATACGCGGCCAATGCAATGCTTGCGACGAGGATTTCCTTCATGAACGAGATCGCCGAGATCTGCAAACGGGTCGGCGCAAATGTCAACGAAGTGAGAAAAGGGATCGGCTCCGACTCCCGCATCGGCTACCACTTCCTCTATCCCGGCATCGGCTACGGAGGCTCCTGCTTTCCCAAAGACATCCGTGCTCTCATGGCCAAAGCCAAAGAAGTGGGCTGCGAGCCAAAACTGCTCGAAGCAGTCGATGAGATCAACATCCGCCAAAAAAAGCTTCTGGGCCTAAAAATCCGCAGCTATTTCTCCAAAGATGGCGGCATCAAGAATAGGACGATCGCCGTCTGGGGACTTTCCTTCAAGCCCGACACCGACGACCTGCGCGAAGCGCCGTCTCTGATCTTCATCGAAGAGCTCCTCAAAGAAGGGGCGAAACTCAGGCTCTTCGACCCGGTCGCCATGCCCAACGCGCGGAAAATCTTCAAAAACCATCCCTCGATATCCTGGTGCGAAGATGAATTCGACGCGGCCAAAGGAGCCGATGCCGTCGCGCTTTTAACCGAGTGGAAGCAATTTCGCCTCGTCAACTTCCAAACCATCCGAAAAGAAATGAGAGGCAAAGCATTCTTCGACGGAAGAAACCAGTACAAACCCGTCGAGATGAAAAGCAAGGGCTTCGATTACATCTCGATCGGAGTTCCCGACCAGTTACAATGATGAGAACGCCCCTTGACCTCATCGAAGAGCGCCTCGACCAGCTCATTCCTCGAAAAGATCTCCTTTCCGAGGCAATCCGCTATGCGCTCCTCGGCCCGGGAAAACGGATCCGCCCCCTCCTCGTCCTGGCCTCTGCCGAGACGTTCGGCGCGGATCCTACTCTCGCGCTCGACCCCGCCTGCGCCATCGAGATGGTCCACGCCTTTTCCCTCATCCACGACGACCTTCCCTGCATGGATGACGACGATTACAGGCGAGGAAGAAAATCGCTCCACCGCGCCTTCCCCGAAGCAATCGCCCTCCTCGCCGGAGATGCTCTCCTCTCGGAAGCCTACCTCGTCCTCGCGAGGGCAAAGATCGATCCCGCGATCAGAGTGCGGCTCATTGAAACGCTCGGCCAGCGCATCGGAAAAGAAGGGATGACCGGCGGACAAGCCTTAGACATGGTTCCCTCCGGCTCCGATCTCAAATCGATCCTCTCCATGCAAAGCCAAAAAACAGGAGACCTCATCA
>DAIDLB010000176.1 GCA_027449725.1 Chlamydiota bacterium | reverse complement strand
TTCCCGGGGTTCAAGCGCCGTCTCTTCATACACGCCCCCGAGATCGGCTACATAGAGCTTGCCCTGCCGCTCCACGAGCAAAAATGACCCGAGGACGGCGAGGGGGCGGTCGTCCGGCTGCTCCGGCAAAAACTCCTTCTGGATTTCCCGCGATTCGAAGAAGAGAGGCTCTTCCCGCGAGGAAAAGGCAAAGGGAGCCCTCTCGGGCGGGAAGATGAAGGTGCGGGGCTCTTCGCTCTTGGGCAAAAACGCCCGCTGCACCGCGCGAACCGTCCTGGCAAAAAGAGCGCTTTCACGGCGAAAGCGCACCTCGCGCTTTTGGGGATGGACATTCACATCGAACTCGGCGGGATCCAGCTCAAAAAAAAGAACGGCAAGCGGGTGAGCGCCGCTCCCAATTCTTGTTCCATAACCGTCTTTCAGGGCGCGGGAAAGGAGCGGAGAGGCGATCGGCCGCCGGTTCAGGAAAAAGAACTGGCCTGTGCGGGTCGCCTTGGCCTCTTCGGGGCAGCCCAGAATCCCTTTGACCTCTCCTTCGTCAAACCAGGCGCCGAGAGCATATTCAGATCCGAGCACCTCCCCAATCCGCTCCTGCAGCCCCGAGGGTTTCACATCGAGTAAAAGTTCTCCCTGCGAGCGGAGCGAAAAGGCGATTTCCGGATGGGAGATCGCGAGGGACTCGACGATCCGGACGATTGCGGCTGTGCTCGCTTGCGGACTCTTCTGAAATTTTCTCCGGGCCGGCGCATTGTAAAACAAGGAGTGCACCGCCATCGTCGTGCCCCGGTTTCGCGCGGAGGACTCGATAGCCAACACCCGTCCTCCCTCCACAGCAATCCGGGTCGCCCCGTCTCCCTCCGAAGTGCGGATCTCCAGCTTGGATACAGAGGCGATCGCAGCAAGCGCCTCCCCCCTAAACCCCATCGTCGCCAGGCGGTCGAGATCGGAGACCTCCCTAATCTTGGACGTGGCGTGCCGAAGAAGAGAAAATTCCGCGTCTTCGCGAGACATCCCGCAACCGTCATCCTCGACAAGGATCGACTGATGCCCTCCTGCTTGAATTTCAATGGAAAGAGACGTTGCGCCCGCATCCAACGCATTGTCGACAAGCTCTTTGACGACGGAAGCGGGATTTTCCACCACTTCGCCTGCCGCGATCTGGTTGATCGCCTCATCCGATAAAAGGGCAATTTTGCGAACCATACCCCGCTAGAATACCTCGATTTCTTTTGCTGAAAAAGGATCTTTTTTCGAACAAAGAAAATCGCCGCTCCCTGTATACTCTCTCCCACCTACAGATTCGATATGTTCCGGCATTTACTACTTTTTTTGTTCTTCTCGTCGCTAGCAGCAGCCCCGATCGGCAATCCTGCAAACCCAGGGCTGATGCAAAGCGGCCTGTTCAGCGCTTCCAACCCCTGGATCAAGGCGACGACGGGCTATGTCGCCGATTACGTCTCCGACTTAAGGCTCGACCTGGCCAGCGGAAGCAGCGATGTCCCTGCACTCGACCCGGACAAAACCTTTGCCCGCTACGGCCTCCACTCGCAAATGGCCTCTTTTTCGATTGTCCTTCTGCAGCGCCTTGAGGCCTACGCCCTTCTCGGCGGCTCCAAAGAGCATCTCAAGTGGCATGACGAGCCGGAATCGCCCTTCTACACTTCGCTCTTCGAATTGCAAACCACATACCATTTTTCCTGGGCAACGGGCATGCGGGTCATCCTCCTCCAATGGGGGCAAACCTTTTTCAGCATCGAGGGGAGCTATTTCGCCGTTCCCTCCTCCCACAAAGCCTATTTCAAATTTCTCAACAGGCTGAATTTAAACATCCAGGAAGGGGAACAGGAATTTTATCTCCGGGAATGGGAGGGCTCCGCCGCCCTGTCGTCCCGCTTTTGGATCATCACTCCCTACGCGGGGATCAGCTATCTCAACACGAAGCTCCGCATCCAAAGCGGACCGGAGACGACGTCGCTGACCTATCGGAACGAAAGAAGCCTCGGCTACTTCTACGGATGCACCTTGAGCCTGACGAGCAAGTTCATCTTCACGCTCGAGAGGCGCGTCGTCAATGAATTCGCCTATATGTTCTCGACGCAAGCCGTCTTTTGATTTATAGTTTCGCCCATGGAAGAACATCCTCAGGCCCGATCGATCATAGAGACACTGCACCGTGCAGGCTTTGTCGCCTATTACGCCGGAGGATGGGTGCGCGACTTTTTGCTCCAACACCCCTCTGATGACATCGATATTGCCACGAACGCCCCGCCCGAGACGATCCAGGCCCTTTTCCCTCACACCGTCCCGATCGGCATCGCGTTCGGCATCATCCTCGTCGTCATGGGCGATCATCAATACGAGGTGGCGACCTTCCGACAAGATTTCGACTACCAAGACGGAAGGCGTCCGACAAAGATCGCGTTTTCAACGGCGGAAGAAGACGCCAAAAGACGCGACTTTACGATCAACGGGATGTTTTTCGATCCAATTCGGGAAGAGGTTCTCGACTATGTGGGTGGGAAGGCCGACCTCAAGGCAAAAATACTCCGCGCCATCGGAAATCCCCACGACCGGATCAAAGAAGACAGGCTCCGGATGATCCGCGCTATCCGAATGGCCTGCCGCTTTGACCTCCACATTGAAGAAAAGACGCAAGAGGCCATCCGCGCCCACGCAAAAGAGCTCTTCCCTGCCGTCGCCATTGAGCGCGTCGTACAGGAACTGGAAAAAGGGCGGGCCTTCGGCCACCTGCGCCCCATGCTCCTCGGCCTCCATGCCTACGGCCTCCTCGCCTCCATTTTCCCTCAGCTGGAGACCTTGTCTTCCGAGGAACTTGCAAAACGGCTCGAGCCAATCGCCCGCTATCCGAAAAACGCTCCCCTCATCGCCTCTTTGCTCCCCCTTTTTCCCCACTACTCGCTGTCCCAGCAAATCGATCTCTGCAAATCGCTCAAACTCGCCAACCAGGACCAGCAGTTTGTCTCTCTCCTCTTTCGCTTTGCCCACGCTAGGGAAGACGATCTCGCTGAATGGGCGCAGCTCTATGCGAACCCCCTCTCCTCCGTTTGCCTGGAAATCCTCCCGGATTCCAAGCGCCATGAAGAGCGTAAGGCTAAATTGCACGAAGCCATTGAGCGGATTGAAAAGCGAGATCCCGCCGTCAAGGCGATCGATTTGCAAAAGGCCGGCGTCAAGCCCGGCGTTGCAATGGGACTTCTTCTCAAAGAAGCCGAACGGATCTCTTGCAATGAGCAGATTTACGATGCTCCTACCCTCATCGAACGCTTACGCAAATCGCCTCATTGGCCTTCCGAATAATTCGGCCTTTCTTTAAAATCGTTTCGCTATGCGGTTCATTTTCACCTGCCTTGCACTCTTTTGCTGCCTTGAAGCCAAGATCGTCCAAACAAACCGGATCGAAGATGGGCTCAAATTTCTCAACAAAACATCCTGGCTCCTCCTCAACATCGATGACACGCTGATCGAAGGGGAAAATCAGCTTGGCAGAGCCAAGTGGGCCGATCATGAAATGCAAAAGCTGCTCCGCCGCGGCCTGAGCGTAGAAGAAGCGCAAAAGAGTTTTGTCCCTCAGTGGATGTTGTCCCAAATCCTCTGTCCTGTGAAGACAGTGGAGCCGGAGACGGCCGCCATGGTGGCCAAAGCGCAAGAGATCGCCCGGCATGTCCTGGGATTGACGGCGCGAGCTGTTCCGATGGCCTCGCTTACTAGAGAACAGCTCTCCCGATTGCGGATCGACCTCTCGAAAACAGCGCCCGCGCTTCCGCTCCAGTTCAACTGGGGAGAGACGGTGTATCGCCAAGGGATCTGGTTTCAAACCAAAGGCGAGGCTGTTGCCAGCCTCCTCGCCAACCTCTCCGATCGCCCGACACGCATCGTCTTTATCAACGATGAAAAGGGCCCTCTTGAAGCGATGGAAAAGGCTCTCAAGGCCTTGAAAATCGAGTTCATCGGCATCCACTATACAAAAGCAGGGGAATGGCCGTTCGATGCACGCATTGCCGATTTTCAATACGGCAGCCTGCCCGACATCTTGAGCGATGCTGAAGCAAGGCATTCCTTATCGTCTACAACAAATTCTTATTCGGCAGGCAACTGAGAAGTCCCCAGAGGATCAGCAAAGCAACGCCGACGACCGAATAAACAAACGGCAAAATGACAGCGTTTTCGATAGGAAAAAAAAACACAGTCTCCATGATCGCTACACCAATCATAATCTGTAAAAAATTAATCAGCGAAGAAGCGTAAGATTTATGTTCTGATAGAGAGATTCCCAAAAGCGAGCTGCTGGAAAAAATCATCGGAAACGAAAAAAAGATCGCCAAGGGGAAGAGAAAGAGGGAATTCGCATGGATATAGCCTATTTCAAAGCTCGTCAACATGAAAAAA
>DAIDLB010000175.1 GCA_027449725.1 Chlamydiota bacterium | reverse complement strand
CTGGAAATGCTCGGCTTGGATGGGGCGGGGCTGGATGAAATGGACAAAAAAATCCTAACGGTTATTATGGATCATCACGAAGGCGGGCCTGTCGGCCTGAGCAATCTGGCCGCTGCAGTCGGGGAAGAAGCTCACACGCTGGAAGAGGTTCATGAACCGTATCTCATTTTACAAGGCTTCTTGAAACGCACGCCGCGCGGTCGGGAAGCAACCGAACTAGCCTACCGGCACATGGGGAAAAAATCCCCAAGGAAAATGGAGTAATACACCTATGCGCACAATTTCTGCCATCCTCGCATCTACGCTGATCGCCAGCTCGGCGGTCTTCGCCGAACAAGACCTTCTGTCTGCCGATTCGATCCTCGAAAGGGTCGTCGAGCCCGCTTCACCGAAAAATATCCAGATCCTCCTCGAGCAGGGGATCACAGAGGCGCTCCTTGAAGTCAAAGGATCCTATTTCCTGTTCAACCCACATGACGGCTCGAAAATTTCCTCCGGCGTCCTGGGCAAACGGTTCATGGTCCACGCGACGGAAGCGGGGATCAAATGGGGAGAGGAGTTCCCCGGCTTCTTCCAAATCTACCTGCAGCCTCGCACGGCTGAAACTTCGATCTTCATCAATGGCATCCAGTACGCCGGATCGGTTGCGATCTATGCGATTGGAGGCAGGATCAACGTCGTCAACGACATCGACATCGAATCGTATGTAAAAGGGCTCCTTTCGCTCCAAATCACCCACCCGCTGGAGAGCGAAGTGATGGCGGCCCTGGCCATTCTCGCCCGCACCAATGCCTACTACGCCGTCTCTCGACACCAGGACGCATTTTGGCAGGTGTCGGCATCGGACGTCGGATACCAGGGGAGTGCCCTCGTAGCTCCGAATTCCGCGATCGAAAAAGCAGTAGACGCGACGCGCCACCTGATCCTGGTCCATCCGATGGAAGGGAAAAACCTCCCCTTTGCCACGCTTTGGACAGAGCACAGCGCAGGAAAGACGGCGCCCTACCACACGATGTTCCGCTCCGATGGCTGGGCGCCGCCGAGAGGCGTGGACGCGCCCCATGCAGCCCTCGACCGGAAAGATTCGAAGTGGAGCTTCACAGTCTCCAAAAAAGCATTAGCCGACCTCCTTGATATCGCCCAGGTTAAAGGGATAGAGCTGTTTACGGATTCCACCTCAAACAAGGTCTACGCTCTCAGAGCAAAAGACGGAATTGAAACGCACGATTTCCCCTTCCTCGAGCTGCAGCGCCGGCTTGGCAGAAATCGGCTGCAAAGCAGCGATTTTACCCTCACGCTGAAAGAAGACTCGGCTGTATTTACAGGCTTTGGAAAAGGGATCGGCGTAGGCCTTTGCCTCTACTCCGCCTCCGCCATGGCGCAAAATGGAGATAATGCGGTGAAGATCCTCTCCAAGTTTTTCCCCGAGACCTATCTTTTAAACCTGAACGCGATGCCCGGAAAAAGAAGATAAATCCGCATGCTTCTGGCTTAACTATTTACAGTCATAATGACGTATTTAATGGAAATGGGGCGGCCAAAGTTGTATACTGAAGTTTCACCGGGGATCTCGTCGATTGGGCGATCCGAACCAGGTCAGAACCGGAAGGTAGCAGCCTTAAGGATTCAGCCCCTGCGACGATTCAGTCTCCGGTGTTTTCTTTTCCAAACGAATCTATCTTTTTCGCGACAAGGCGCCTGAGCGCACTCTCCGCATCCACCCCCGACGCCTCGGCTTCGGCAATCAGACGCCAAAGTCCCTCTCCCACCTCTTCTTCGGTCAAAGAAAATCTTTCCATTTTGGGAAAAAGGTCGCTTTTAGCCCGTTTGAGCTTATGAAGAACTTTTTGACACCGGGGCAAGGCCGGCAAGGAGAGAGGGATGCCGTCTAAAATGGTCTTCCTCCCCTTTCCCCCCATCTCCTGTTTCTTGATCGCCTCCCAATTCTTCACCACATCATCCGTGGAGGAAATCTCCGCCTCTCCAAAGACATGGGGATGGCGGCGGATCAGCTTTTCGCCAACGCCGGAGAGGGCGTCCGCCATCGTAAAGAGCCCCTGGATCTCGCCCAGCTTGGCAATGAAGACAAGGGCATATAGGACATCTCCCAATTCTTCGGCTATCCCCTCGGGGGATTGGCTATCAATGGCTTCAAGAAGCTCGTGCGTCTCTTCCAAAAGATAGGGCTGCAGTGAATGAAATGTCTGCTCCCGATCCCAGGGGCATCCATTTTCTCCCAGCAACCGGTCTGCGATTTTCAATAGTTGGTCAAATTGGTCCATCTTGTGGTTCCTTAAATTTACTTTTTAAAAACTGCATTCATCAACAAATACAAAAGAAAAAAGACGCAAACTGAACACAAACTGACAGAAGCTGACAAATATTTAAATAAACTTCCTTTTTTCCATTTTAAGTAAAAATATACCGCGCTCCGTCAGGTTTTGTGAATTTGGGCTCGCTGCGGCTTTACAAAATTGACCCTCCTCACTCGCCTTGCACGGAGTGCAATGGTCTCGTTCGGTCGGGTCAATTTTGCT
>DAIDLB010000174.1 GCA_027449725.1 Chlamydiota bacterium | reverse complement strand
GTCGCGAGGACGGCGATGGTGAAGAGGATGTTCACCGGCATCCGCTTGCCTTTGAAGAGGATATCGGAGCCCCAGCCGGCGGCGAGGCTGCCGACGAACCCGCCGACTTCGAACCAAAGGAGGCAGGAGCCGAGGACGAAGGGAGAATAGCCGCGGAGCTCTTTGAGATAGAGCATGCTCCAGTCGTTGAGGGCGGTACGGATGATGTAGATGAAGAAATAGGAGATCGCAAGGACCCAGATGTAGCGGTTCGTTAAAACATAGCCCCAAAGGATCTCTTTGACCGTGAGGTCGCTCTTTTCTTTTAGCTTGGAGGAGGTTTCGTTTTTGAATTTTTCAACGGGAGGAAGGCCGAGGGATTGGGGCGTGTCGCGGAGGCGGTTGATGAGGAAGAGGCCGACGAGGATAGAGAGGCTTCCTGATACATACATCGCAAAGCGCCAGCCGGAGATTTCGATGCAGATGGCGACGAGCAGCGGGATGAGCGCTCCGCCGAGGTTATGAGACGTGTTCCAGATGCTCCACCAGCGGCCCCGCTCCGATTGCGAGTACCAGTGAGTCAGGAGTTTCGCGCAGCCGGGCCATCCCCAGCCTTGGAACCAGCCGTTAAGACCCCAGAAGATCGCAAACGAGATCCAGAGCGACGAGGCGCCGAAGCAGATGTTGAAGATGCCGGTCAGGATGAGGCCGATCGACATAAAGTAGCGCGGGTTCGATTTGTCGCCGAGGATGCCGCTCAAAAACTTGCTCGCCCCGTAGGTGATGCTCAGGATCGTTCCCAATAGGCCGAGCTGGAATTTATCCAGTCCGAGATGCTCCTGCATCGCCGGCATCGCAAAGGTAAAGCTCTTTCTTGTGAAATAGAAGAAGGCATAGCCGATATACATCGCATAGAAGGTGCGGAGACGCCAGTATTTGTAGTTCGTTTTTACCAGTTCGTCGTTTTGGATTTCGCTGGCGTAGGGCGCAGGTTTTAAAAAGTTTAATATGCTCATATTAAAATCCCGGGTTTAGGGGGCAAAAAGAGAAAGGGTATAACCTGGCTTGAGGTATTGTCAATCATTTTCATATAGGTTCTTCTTGTTTTTAAGTAATTGCTTGCCCTGAAAATGAAGTTGATTTAGATGGGAAATAAGATGCCGGACTCATTTCAAAATCCGATCGGAGGGAACAAGCCTCCCGATCCATACGATTATCGCGTAGAAGAGATCCAGAAGAACAGGGACGAAAAGGAAAAAGAAAAACCGCCCTCCGAAAGACCGTTTCTGGCTGCTTTCATCATCCATGTGCTTAAGAAATTTTTTGAGCTGTTCGAGAAGAGCCGTGATGAGAAGCCGATGGCTTACGCCGAAACGGATGTGCGGGAGTATCTGGCGCAGATGAGGGATCTTTTCGAGAGCCTCAAGATGGAAGACCACAGCCAGGACGCTTCTTTTCTCCAACGGCTTTCGCAGGTTTGGATGCTTCTTTTGGACGGGGTCATGCAATTTTCGCGCCGGGCGGTCTTTGCCGTCCGGATGCAGGAGCTGATCCAGTCGGTTCAAGAGTATCCCGAGGGACAGGAACATTCTCTGGGCTATTACCTGACCGAGTACGCAGGTCAAAAATGGATGCCGTTTCCTTATATGGAGATCATCCGGAGCCTTTGGGCGGATTATCAGGAGCATTTGGAGGCGAGCCGCCTTTCCCAATGGTGCCGAGATCTCGACGAGATGATCAATTCCCTTGGATCGGATTAAGAAGATTCGGATATACTCCTTGGCATGTCCGTCCAATCGCCGAAAGTCACTTTCGACATCCTTCCCTATGGGGCCGATGAGCCGTGGAAGCTCTCGTACCTATGGCAGCACATAGAAAGCATCATCCGCGAGGCAGCCCGCGACTATGGCTACAGCGAGATCCGGACCCCGATCTATGAGAGGACCGAGCTCTTTTGCCGAGGTGTTGGCGATGCGAGCGACATTGTCATGAAGGAGATGTTTACGTTTCTTGACCGGGGGGAGCGATCGATTTCTCTCAGGCCTGAAGGGACCGCCTCCGTTATGCGGGCCTTTCTCGAGCACAAGCTCTCTCAGGAGCGCTCCGTCCACAAATTTTTTTACATCGGCCCGATGTTCCGCTACGAGCGCCCCCAGTCGGGCCGCTACCGGCAGTTCCATCAGTTTGGCGTCGAGGCGATTGGCAGCGGCCAGCCGGCCCAGGACGCCGAGACGATCGATCTTCTCTGGGAGATCTGCCGCAGGCTCGGACTCCAGGGACTCAAGCTCCACATCAACTCTGTTGGAGACGCCGCTTCCAGACAAGCCTATCGGGAGGCGCTGCAAGATTTTTTGAGGCCCCACTACGAAAACCTCTCTCAAGATAGCAAGACGAGGTTTGAAAAAAATCCGCTTCGCATCCTCGATTCCAAAGACGCGGGGGATAAAAAAATTCTCGAAGGGGCGCCGTCGATCCTCACCTCTCTCTCTCCCGAGGCAAAAGATCATTTTGACGAAGTTCGCCGTCTGCTCGACCGGATCGGCATCCCCTACGAAATCAACGACCGGATTGTGCGCGGCCTCGATTACTATACCAAAACGGTCTTCGAGATCACGGCCGATGTGCTCGGCGCGCAGAATGCGCTCGGCGGCGGCGGCCGCTTCGATGGACTCATCGCTTCGCTTGAAGGGCCCGATCTGCCGGCCGTCGGCTTTGCCGGCGGGATCGAAAGGGTTTTGCAGGCGATGCTGGCGCAAAACGCGGCGCTCCCGCCCCAGCCGGCGCCTCTCCTCTACCTTTTGCCCTTGGGCGAAGAGGCGAGGCGCGCCTGCTTTGTTCTAGCGACAGAAGCGAGAAGAAAGGGGGTGTTTGTCGAAGTAGATCTGCATGCGAAAAAGGTGCAGGCGGGACTCCAGACGGCCTCAAAGCTCAATGCCCGGTATTGTGCGATCATCGGCTCGGAAGAGATTGCGAAGGGGCTCGCGCAGCTAAAGACGCTCGCAACGCGCCAGCAGGCCGAAGTGCCGCTCAACCGGCTGATCGATTTCTGTTTAGAGGAGAAAGTATGAACCTTGCAATCCATGTTTTCACCCTGATGTGCTTCTTTGGAGCGCTGGCTGCCGAAGAGCCCGATTTGGAACAGATCTCGCGTGCGATGGGACATCTGATTGGGAAAAATCTCCAGTCGATGGGGCTTCCCCTCGATCTCGATGCGCTTGTCCTCGGCATGAAAGAAAGTACGGAGGGGGAGGCGGCGCCTCTTTCCGAAGACGAATGTTTGCAGGCCCTTTCGATCCTTCAGGAAGAGACGCTTGTTGCCGAAGCGGAAGAGAACTTGCAGGAAGCGATCGCCTTTCTCGACTCAAATGCGGCCGCAGCCGATATCGTTGTTCTCGAAGAGGGGAAGCTCCAGTATAAGACGGTCAAAGAAGGGAGCGGCAACGCTGTTGCGACGTACAATTCTCCCATCCTCCGCTACAAGGGGCATTACCTCAATGGCAAGCTCTTTGGCGACTCATGCAGCGAAGAGATGATTTCGCTCGACGAAGCGATTCCGGGCCTTTCCAAAGGGGTGATCGGCATGCGGGAAGGGGAAGTTCGGACCCTCTACATCCACCCCGACCTTGCCTATGGCCGGAGCGATCTGACTGCGCCGAACGCGCTTCTTGTCTTTGAAGTAGAAGTATTGAAGGCCGACGCTTCTGCGGAGGCGCAGGCTGCCGTGCGAGCGGAAGACGCGCGCATGGACGAGGCTCCAGCCGTCCGATGAAGATCGTCTTGGTCCGCCCGCAGATCCCGCAAAATACGGGCAATATCGCCCGAACATGCAGCGTGACCGATATGGAGCTTCTCCTTGTAAGACCCCTTGGCTTTAGTACCGCCAGCCGCCATCTGAAGCGGGCCGGTCTTGACTATTGGGACGATCTCCGGGTGGAAGAGACGGATGATTTGGAGCCGCATCTGAGCGGATCGTTTTTCTTTTTTTCTTCCAAAGCAACTCAATGCTACACGTCAGCTCCTTACACTGAAGAGTCTCTCCTAATCTTCGGCTCGGAAGAGTCGGGACTGCCGCCGGAGTTTTTTCAACGGTGGCCGGACCGTTTTTACCGGATTCCAATGAAGCCGGGCGCGCGCTGCCTCAATCTCGCCTGCAGCGCCGCCGTCGTCCTGTATGAGGCTCTGCGTCAGGTTAAGGGGGTGTCATGAGACTCTGCATTCGGATGACTTGATCCAGGCAGAAAGCACTTCTTCTTGGGATAGCAATGAATTGGGATGAAAGGTTTGTTGGTTCAGGATCTCTGCTACAGCCTGATCGGATTCCAATCCACGCATTGGTTGAGCGTAAGGGAGTTGTACATATTTAGTGGAAAAGCGAATTTCAAGAGCGTTTTTACCGGGGAGATTTCCGATAATGAGAAAGCGCTGAATGTTCAAGCGGTCATATTGGTTGCGGAGGAATTCATCGATGAGGCTTGCGTCATGGCCTAGCTCATGGTGTTGCAACCGCCCTTCTACCTTGTCAACGAAAGAAGTGTCGGCAAGCATGTATTTCAAATCGTCTTCATTTGCTACGGCATTTCCCCAGCGGGATGTAATCACGATGATGACTCTGAATTGGTGACTGATCCTAGCCACCAAATCGTCAAGGGCGCTTTTGGCTGAAGGGTCGAAATGGTGTGTCAATGCTCTTTGCCAAAGGCAGTCGCTTTGATGAGTAAGGCGGTTAAAAAAATGGGGGTGCTTGGATAAGATGGCGCGTCCTTCATCGCCCAAACGATACTGGTCAAGTCCGGGAGTGTGAAAGTAGTCCAAAAGAGCCGATTCGGGATCTAAAAAGATGACCGCTGAGGGAGGATTGACCATCTAGGTTTCCTGGGTTGAAAAACTGAGCGCGAGAGTCTACAGGAATGGAATTTATTTTCGAAACAGCGAAGTGATAAACGAGAGCGCGAGGCTGCCTACGAGGCAGCTGGCCATGGGCAAATAGATCTCGACCCCGTTTTTTGTGAGGATCAGATCGCCGGGAAGATGGCCGACCCAGCCAAAATAAGGCCATGGGATCTCGCCGCCTTCATGCAGATAGATCCCAAGACCGATGGTGAGGAGGGCAAAAAGGAGGACCCATCTCATGGTTTAGACGGCTGCGAGGACGAATTCTTTGATGGCCTCGGCGTTGCGCAGGCCGATCAGTCGGTTTACCTCTTTGCCGTCCTTGAACAGGATGAGAGTTGGAACCGAGGTAATTTGGAATTGCGAGGCGGTCTTTTGTTCGCTGTCGATGTCGACCTTCGCGATCACCGCTTTGCCTTTCACTTCGCCGGCCACCTGTTCGAGTACGGGGGCAAGCATCCGGCAGGGGCCGCACCATTCGGCATGAAAGTCGACCACAGTGACGCCTTTGGCGATTTCGGTAGTAAATGTAGCGTCGGTCAGGTGTTTAATCAAATTTTTGTCAGCCATAGCGTCCTCATGCAATATCTTGAATTCAGGGGAATCATACAGAGATCATGCTTTTTCATCGAGCCTTCAGCAACTATTGAAGGAAAATCCTCCTCTCAGGTATAGTGGGCGCTCAATTTGCGGCTATGGCGGAATTGGCAGACGCGCTAGATTCAGGTTCTAGTCGGGGCAACTCGGTGGATGTTCGAGTCATCTTAGCCGCAATCTCTCTTCTCCAGAGAAATTCTGATCCGAGTATACTAAGTTTTTTTTAGGATAAGCGATGGCAGAAGTCTGGATCCCCCTCAACGTTCACTCTCAGTTTTCCATCCTCGACTCGACCGCGTCTGTTCAAGCGCTTGCGGAGAAGGCCAAGTCGCACGGGATCGATACGCTGGCTTTGACGGATCAAGGGAACCTCTACGGCGCCGTCGACTTTTTCAAGGCGTGCAAAGCGGCCGGAGTGCGCCCGATCATCGGATGCGAGATCTGGGTCGCTCCGGGCCACCGGAGTGAGAAGAAAAAGATCCCCGGCTCCCCGCCGGGCTATCCGCTCGTTCTTTTGGCCAAAGATCGAGAGGGCTATCGCAATCTCTGCAAGCTCACTTCGATCGGCTTTTTGGAAGGATTTTACTACCAGCCTCGCATCGACAAGGAATTGCTCGCGGAACATGCCCGCGGACTCGTCTGCCTCTCCGGGCCCCTTAGCGGCAAGATCGGATCGCTCATTGCCCAGGAAAAGGAAGCGGAGCTCTTGGAAGAGATCCGCTGGCACCGAGATCTTTTTGGCGAAGATTTTTATTTCGAGCTGCAGCGCCACGCGATGAGCGAAGCAAACATTCGGGAAGACGGAATCGATCAGGAGAGCTGGCTCCTCCAAAAAGTGCGCGAGACCTGCGCTTTGCAGGAAAAGATCAACCGCGAGCTCATCCGGCTGGGGAAAGAGCTGTCGATCCGCACTGTAGCGACAAACGACATCCACTACATCGAGCGCGATGATTGGCAGGCGCATGAGATCCTGCTCAACATCCAGTCGGGAGAGACCCGCGAGATCTGGGAGAGGGACTCGAGGGGCAACGCGAAGAGCCGCATGCCGAATCCGAAGAGGGAAACGCTCTTTACCCACGAGCTCTACTTCAAATCGCCCGAAGAGATGCGGGCGCTCTTCGCCGATGTTCCCGAAGCCATCGAAGAGACGAGGCTTATTGCTGAAAAGTGCAAGCTCGAACTCGACTTCAAGACCAAGCACTATCCGGTCTTTATTCCGCCGCATCTCGAAGGAAAAGCGGTTTCCAAAGAAGAGAGGCAAGCTCAGGCAGAGCGGTATCTCTACGACCTTTGTTTGGAGAACATCCCGAAGCGCTACACGCCGACGCATCTGGCCGAAGTGGAAAAAAAGATCCCGGGCAAAGATCCTCTCGTCGTTGTGCGCGAGCGCTTCGAATATGAGTTCGGCATCCTCTCGTCCAAGGGGATGAGCGACTACATGCTCATCGTCTACGACTTCATCGACTGGGCGAAAAAGCGCGGCATCCCGATGGGTCCCGGGCGCGGCTCGGCCGCAGGCTCGATCATCGCCTATCTCATCGGCATCACCGATATCGAGCCGCTCCGCTTCTCCCTCTTCTTCGAGCGCTTCATCAACCCCGAACGGGTCTCCTATCCCGATATCGACGTCGACATCTGCATGGACAGGCGTCAGGAAGTGATCGACTACACGGTCCGCAAGTATGGGAAGGACAAGGTCGCGCAGATCATCACCTTCGGCACGATGAAGGCGAAGATGGCGATCCGCGACGTCGGAAGAGTGCTCAACGTCCCTTTGCAAAAGGTCAACGAGATTGCGAAACTCGTTCCGGAAGATCCGAACATGACGCTCGAAAAGGCGTTCCAGCTCGATCCGGAGCTCGGACGCCTGGCGGAGAGAGACGAAGAGGCGGCGCGCGTTTTGGAGATGGCGAAAAAATGCGAGGGGTCGATCCGCAATACAAGCACCCACGCGGCCGGATTGATCATTTCGGCGGCCCCCATCACCGACCATGTGCCCGTCTGCACGGCGAAAGACTCCGAAATGGTCGTGACTCAGTTTGCGATGAAGCCGGTCGAGAGCGTCGGGATGCTGAAGATCGACTTTCTCGGCCTCAAAACGCTCACCTGCATCCAGAAGTGCGTCGACGGCATCGCCGCCGCCACGGGAAACAAAATCGATTGGAGCAATCTGCCGCTCGACGACAAGCCGACGTTCGACCTCCTCAACCAGGGGCGCACGCAGGGGGTGTTCCAGCTCGAGTCCGGAGGGATGCAGGACCTGGCCCGCCAACTTCATATCGACGTCTTTGAAGAGATCATCGCCGTCGGCGCCCTCTACCGCCCGGGGCCGATGGACATGATCCCCTCGTTTATCGCCCGGAAGCACGGGCGCGAGGCGATCGAGATCGACCATCCTCTCATGAAAGAGATCCTGGCAGAGACCTACGGCGTCATGGTCTATCAAGAGCAGGTCATGCAGATCGCCAGCCGACTGGCCGGCTATACGCTCGGTGAGGGCGATGTGCTGCGCCGCGCCATGGGAAAAAAAGACAAAGAGGAGATGTCTCGCCAAAGGGAAAAATTCCTCGGCGGCTGCCGGGAAAAGGGCATTTCGGAGTCTTTGGCCGGAACGATTTTCGACAAGATCGAAAAGTTCGCCTCCTACGGCTTCAACAAGTCGCACGCAGCCGCCTATGCCTATCTCTCCTATGCGACCTCCTACTTTAAGGCGAACTATCCGAAAGAGTGGATGGCGTCGCTCATGACGTGCGACCGCGACGATCTTTCGAAGGTGGCCAAGTTCATTCGCGAAGCCAACGCGATGCAGATCGAGATGTTGCCGCCCGACGTCAACGAGGCGGGGGTCGAGTTCATGGCAACGCCCGGCGGCATTCGGTTTGCGATGTCCGGGATCAAAGGGGTCGGCTTAGGGATCGTCGAGCTGATTTTGGCGGAAAGGAAGCGGAAAGGGCCGTTTGAGAGCCTCTACGATTTCGTCCAGCGGATCGACAAGACGAAGGTGGGAAAAAAGCAGATCGAGACGCTCATCCAGGCCGGCTGTTTCGATTTTACTTCCTGGAGCCGCGATGCGATGCGAGAGAGCCTCGAGGCGATGTACGACGAAGCGGCGCAAGGGCAGAAAGAGGCGCAAAGCGGGGTCATGAACCTCTTTTCCCTCCTTGACGAGCCCAAACCCTTTTTGGCCCCTCCTCCGGTCCTTCATCCCTCGACGCCGCTCGAACTTCTCCAAAAAGAAAAAGAGCTGCTGGGTTTCTATCTGACCGGACATCCGATGGATGGGTTTAAGCGTCAGATCGCCCATCTCTCCGCCGTCCCGTTCAAAGAGTTTGAACGGCTCCCCGAGGGGGCCCATGTGCGCGCGGCCTTCATCATCGAGACGATACAGGTCAAGATCGCCTCAAAGTCGCAGCGGAAATTCGCCGTCCTTATCATCAGCGACGGCCTGGAGCGGTTTGAGCTGCCCGTCTGGCCCGACCTCTATGAAGCGAGCGCCTCAATCCTCCGAGAAAATCAGATGCTCGCCGCAATCCTGCAGATCGAAAGGCGGGAGGGGAGCCTCCACCTTCAGGCCCGCGCCCTGGAAGAGCTCTCCTCGATGGATGAAGCCAAAATCAAAGCCTTTGACGATCAGTACGACCGTTTAAAGGCGCAACACAGGCAGGGAAAGCCCATGTATGCAAAGACACAGAGGCCACAGGCGCCGGCAGCCGAAGCGCCTGAAAAAATCAGGAAGCTCCGGATGCGGGCCGATGCGGGAAGGCTCCGCCTCAGCCACATCGTCGCTTTAAAAAAATTGTTCCGCGAACACGCGGGCAAGTCGCCCGTCGAAATCCATTTTGAGACGGCCGGCCGCAAGGTGGGAACGCTGCAGATCGACCCTTCCTGGGGCGTCAAGACGGATGGCGAGTTTCGGGAAAAGCTTGAAGAGCTTTGCCAGACGGCTTATTTCGCCTGGGAATTGATAGAGAATTTATAAGTAGAGAACATCCTCATTGCTTTTCTCCATGGCGATTTGATGGCGGAGATTTTGTCGAATAACTTCCTCTCCTCTGGGGGATCGAAGCAATTCGACGAACGCAGCCAGTTCTTTTTTTTCCGTACAAAGATCTTTTTGTTTTTTCAGCAAAGCCGAAATGCCATTAAATGAATGGGGATAAATGCGATGCAATTGAACATATTTAGGGGCATCCCAGATCAAATCCAGTCTCATTTTTAGTTCCATAATTTGGTCTTTAAGGATTTGATTGTAGATCTTCAATTGCTCGGAACTGCGCAAAGACGCCCCAGCATTCAGCCCTTCCATCCACTCCAGTTCGATCGCCAAGAGCGTGTGAAGGTCCTCATTTTCATAGGCGACAGTTACCTTTTTCATCATAACGTCTTTTTCCGCTTTTTTTATGAGATCCGATTCTAAATCGGGATGACAGGCTTTGGCGAGTTGACGATAAATGGAATTCAGACTTTTTTTCTGGAGTTCCTCAGCTTGCTGGCGCTTGAATTCCAGTTGTTCCTGCTTTTTTGTTTTTTGCTTGTGGTTTGGATTTTTTTCTTTTTCTTCCAAAGCTTCAAATACCGATGTAAACATTTTTTTCGCCATGACCTCATCGCTGTCGTTGAAGTTGATAGCGGAAAAATCAGCGTCGATTCCCATGTCTTTGA
>DAIDLB010000173.1 GCA_027449725.1 Chlamydiota bacterium | reverse complement strand
CGGCCTCCTCCTCCGGATCTGCTCGCCAAAAAACCTACAAAGTCGAGATGAGAGCAAGCAAAGGAATTAAGAGCAGTTTTGTTTTCATGAGATGCCTAGTTAATTGAAAACGACTCCGTTTTCTGTTTGTTATGTTAATTTGGTAAATTGAAGTGATAATTTTATTAAAGATAAAATTTTAATTAATTTGGCAGGTGTAGCGGGAAAAATGGCCGTCGGCGTAGACTGGGAAGAAGGTCTACATAGGGTCCAGATCGATGGATGCGCCCCGCTTCGTTTCCGAATATGCAAAAGCCGCTGCAGCTCTTCTTTCGAGGGCAGCTGTAAAGGAACCGATCTATTCGCGCGGCACCTATCAGGTCGAGGTCGTCGACCGAAATACGTCGTTCTATCCGTTCATGCAGATTCAGGCAGAGGGGCTCGCCGATGCGTTTTGCACATGCGCCCTGTCGGAAAAAGCGGGCGGCTGCCCCCATCTCGCCGCCGCCTGGCTCAGGATCTTCAATGGAACCGAAGAGCCGCTCCATGTCCGGTTTCAAAAGTCGTTTTGGAGCCGCCTCTTTCAGATGGCGAGCAAACGGCACGGGTATGCGCCGGACTGTTTAAACAAAAAAGAGTCTGCCTATGTGTGCGAGTCGACGACGAAAAAACCGCTCTTTGCCATTGAGGGGATGACGGAGGAGGGGCGCTCCCGCCTCAGCGAGATCGTCTCGGAGCGGATCGAAGAGACCGAAGAGACGTCGATCAAGTTCTCCAATCTCTCCGCAGACGAGCTGGCGCTTTGGAGGAAGGGCGAGGCGAGCCATTCGCTTCGCTTCGAGCTCTCCTTTTGGTCCGACTTGGCCAAGTGGCTCATGTGGCTGGCCGATTCGGGAGAAGAGCCCGCCATTGTGTTCGAGGCAAAAAAAGGGGAGCTGCCGAGAGAGGTGTCGATCCGGTTTCAAGACGTCCGGGTCGAGTGCTATATTTCCGACGCCAATTGGCCCTGGATCATCCCGTCTTTGACCACGGTGAAGACGAACCTCGCCGTCGTAGACCGCGAAGAGACCCTTCTGGAGGCGATCCATTACAATGCGGCCGAGCGGCGCCTGGAGATCAGCCGGAAGGAAGAAGCGGGTGCGGGAGGAGGCGCCAAGGGGATTCCCGTTGGGGAATGGCTCTATGTGGAAGAAAAGGGGTTTTATCGGCAGCGGGCCGATCCTCTTCTCGAAAAAGGGCGGATCGAAGAGGAAGAGATCGGCCCGTTTTTAAGCCGTTCGGCGAAGACGGTGGAAAAGTGGCTCGATGTCCCCATTCAGGCGGAGCCTATGCCCGCCCGCTACCGCCTTTTTTTCGATGAAGAGGCCAGTCTCCACATTCAGCTCTATCTTTTCGATCCCAAGGAAGATCCGGTCCCGTTTTTCCCTTGGGTCTATCTGCCCGGCCGAGGTTTTTTTGCCCTCGAAGAGCTGATGTTCGTGGAAGCTCATAAAATTGTCCCCCGGGCCGAGGTTGCCGATTTCATCAACCGCCACCGCCATTGGCTCCACCAGTTTCCCGGATTTCAGACCCATTTCGGTTCGCTGGAAGCGCACCTCACCTATGCGTTCACGCTGGACGGCGACCTTTCTTTCGGGGCGCAGCTCGATTATCCGGAGCATTTTGAAGGAGCGCTTGATTTCGAAGAGTGGGTCTATCTCAAGGGGCAGGGCTTTTATATGAAAAAGCAGAGCCGAGGGCGGCTGCCGCTGCATCCCGGTCTCGTCGTTCTGCAAAAAGAGATGGGGCCCTTTTTGTCGCAGCACAAAGAAGATCTCGAGCAGGTGCACGGCTTTTTCGCACAGCGCTCCCCGATCGAGCGGATGGGCCTTTCCATCCGCGTGAACGAAGAGGAAAAAATCGCCATCGAGCCGAAATGTGAATTCGCGAGCGGCATCCAGCCGTCCGAGGTGCGCTTCTATGGGGACTTTGCCTATGTCCCCAAGGAGGGGTTTTTCGAGTTGCCGCCAACGTCCCGCCTTCCCGAGCGCTACCGCGAGCCGGTTGTGCTCAGCGAAGCGCAAGAGGGGGCCTTCCTTGCCTACGACCTCGAGCCGCTCAAAAAACATCTTTTGGAGTGCGACCTGAGGCTTATCAAACCGCAGAGGCTCCATTTGCAGATCCGGAAAATCATCCGCGAACGGAAAAAACGGTCCCCCGGCTGGCTCGTCGACGCCACTTATGTTTCGGAAGCAGGCCACATCGACCTCTTTACGATCTGGGAGGCGTTCCAAAAGAAGAAAAACCATCTTTTTTCCGGTGCGGGGCTCCTTCTCTTGAAAGAAGCGCGCTTCAACTGGCTCCGCCAGATCCCGAAAGGGCGGCTCGACCGCAAGCGGGGCATGGTCAGGCTGAGTACCCTCGAATGGATCCGGCTCACCGTCTTTGAAGAGGTCCGTCCTCCCGAGGGGAGCGATCCGGAAGCGGCGGCTGCGCGCGAGCTTTTGGGCGAGATCAGCCGTTTCGAGACGCATCGGCTTCTCGATCTGAGCCGTCTTCAATCGACCCTCCGCCCTTATCAGGAGATCGGCGTCCAATGGCTCTGGTTCCTCTATTGCCACGGTCTCTCCGGCCTTCTTTGCGACGATATGGGGCTTGGAAAAACGCACCAGGCGATGGCGCTTCTTGCTGCCATCTCGCACGAAGACGAGACGAAGGAAAACAAATACATCGTCGTCTGCCCGACCTCGGTCATCTACCACTGGCAAGACTCGCTCCAGCGTTTTTTGCCTCACCTCCGCATCTGCACTTACTACGGCCTTGAGCGCTCGCTCGAGCATTTCGAAGAAAAATACGACCTTCTACTTACCTCTTACGGCATCTTGCGCACCGGCCGCGAGGATTTGCGGGGCATACCGTTTGAAATCGCGATCTTCGACGAGATCCAGATCGCCAAAAACGCAGCCTCACAGACCCATCGGGCGCTTCGCTCGCTCCGAAGCCGGATGCGGCTTGGCCTGACGGGAACGCCGATCGAAAACCGGCTCCGCGAAATCAAGGCGCTTTTCGACCTCGTCCTGCCCAATTACATGCCGCCCGATTCGCTCTTCCGAGAGATGTTTGTCAACCCAATCGAAAAGCAGCAGGACCCGGAAAAAAAGGCGCTCCTCTCCCGCTTCGTCAAGCCTTTTATCCTCCGCCGCAAAAAAAGTGAAGTGCTGACCGACCTGCCCGAGAAGATCGAAGAGATCGCCTATTGCGACCTCTCCGAGGAGCAAAAAAGGCTCTACCGCGAGACGGCGGTCAGGATGCGCGATACCGTATACCGCGACCTCAAAGACGCCTCAAAGCCGGTCCCCTATATCCACGTCTTTTCAGCCCTCTCCACTCTCAAGCAGATTTGCGACCATCCGGTGCTCCTCTCCGAGAGCAATAGAGGGTGGGCTTCGCATGAGTCGGGGAAATGGGACCTCTTCGTCGAACTGCTCCAGGAGGCGCTCGGAAGCGGACAGAAAGTCGTCGTTTTTTCGCAATACCTCGATATGCTCGCCATCATCGAGTCCTATTTAAAAAAGAAGGGGATCGGTTTTGCGACGATCAAAGGCTCGACGAGGGACAGAAGGGAGCAGCTCCTCCGCTTCCGCGAAGACCCCGCCTGCGAGGTGTTCGTCGCCTCGCTCCTTGCAGCCGGGGTCGGGATCGACCTCACCGTCGCTTCTATCGTCATTCACTACGACCGATGGTGGAACCCGGCTAAGGAAAATCAGGCGACCGACCGCGTCCACCGGATGGGACAAAACCGCGGCGTCCAGGTCTTCAAGCTTGTGACGAAACATACGATCGAAGACCATATCCATGCCCTCATCGAGAGGAAGAAGGGGCTCATGGAAGAGATCGTTGGGCAGGACGAAGCCGACCAGATCACCTACCTGAGCCGCGAAGAGCTCATCGCCGTCTTCGAGGCGATCTGGAAAGAAGATCAGTAGACTTCTTGCGAAACTCGGTGGTTACGAAAGAGGTCTACTGAATGTCCGCAATCGCTCGCTCTTTATCTCTCGCTAGAAAATTGCTCAGGGCGCAGTATTCATTCGTTACGCCTGCGCGAAGTGCGTTTTTCAGCCAAGCGGCAAGCTTCGGATTCTTTTGCAAAAAGCTTTCTTGTTCGTCGGCGGACGGCAATCCGAAATAATCATCCAGATCGTTCATCAGCTCTCCATGCGCGTCGTCGATCTGGCTAAGCCTTTCTTTTTGTCTTTGCGCCATGCGCTGCTCCCAGTAAGAGGATTTGGCGAGCAACTCTTGATCCGAAACGGAGGCCACAGGTTGCCTTATTTCCTCAAGCATACGGTCCGTTACTTTGGCTATCGTTGGGTGTCCCATTGCGATGGTAGAAATGGGCAGATCGAGCGGCTCTTTCAGCTCGATCAGCACATAGAGGAGCGTTTCGATTTCTTCTACGCCGGCATGGCGGCTCAAAACGTGCTTTTTGATCAGCTCATAGCGCTCGGCGCCGATGGCCGCAGCGCGGAACTGGTCGTCTGTGAGCTTCGGGTCGTACATCTGGGCCATCACTTCGATGTCGATCAGCCGGATCAAGACGTTGTCGTCGCAATCAGTCTCCGCTTGGGTAAGATTGGCGATCAGGCAGCCTTGAAATTCTTTGTTTTCGGCAGCTAAATGAAGGAACCTGTGAACAAGGGCGATGACATTGGCTTTTCCTTGCCCTCCCTTTTGATAATCCCGGACTTCGCGGACGCGCTGTAAAAAAGTCTTTAAAAGTCGTTTAGGCTCTTCCTCAAGCGCAAGCTGAGGGTCCTCTGTTGGATTCTCGGGAAATGTCTTTTTATATTCGGTTGTCCATCTGCTGATTTCCTGTTCAAAAGTCGAATTGGGATTTTTGTGGAGCATGCTGAGCGCTTCCTGATGGGAAATGGAGTCTCGGACGACCTCATCGCCGTTCATGAGCGTGGTTCTTAGATGGGCGATTGTCCCTAAATGATCGAATTCTACGGAGCGGCTCATCAGCTCTGCGCCTGCGTAGCAAAGAGTGGCTGGCATGAATGCGACCGCGCTGCCTACGATCTCGTAATCATTTCGAAAGGGGCCGGCATCCTCCAAAAGATAGGGGTCTCTCCGAACCATCCCCAAAACCAGTTCCCGGAAAAGAGGGTTTTGATAGAGATCTTCATTCGCATAGCGGATCGTACGCGGATCCGCTTGGGCCGCTATTCTCAGGATGTCAAAGTCGCCATGAAATTCGGTGAGGCTCTCCATCACATTTCCGTTTCTAAAGACATGGATCGAATTGACGACCCAATCTCGAAAAGTCGCTCTGTTTTCGATGCAGGCCGCATACCCTTCTACCGCGCAGACGGCAATTTCCCGGAATTGAGGCGTTTGGCGCAGTTCTGCGCCGGCATGCCGAACGGCAAAGGGGTCGAATTGCGTTGCGGAAAGGACCGCGTCAAAGTCATTGCAAAGTTGAGGAACCTGCGAAAGTTTGAGACGTCCGTCGCGGAGGCGCTCAAGAACGGCCTCTTTGTCCAAAGATCCCGGGGGTAAATCCTCCGGAGCTTTTATCTGCCTCCATAAAGCAACTCCTCCGCCGATCGCGCCTAGAACGGCTACGGATCCCGAGACGGGCCCCGCCACTTGGCCTACACCCGAAGCAATGGCGGCCGCGCCTGAGGGAATGGCAACCGATTCCGGGAGTAAAGAAGTGATTACTTGAGTAGCATTTCCGAGTAGATAGCTAATTGCAGACATGGTTTCCTCTAAAGTTATGAATTAGTTTATTATTATATAGTAAAGATGTAATTAGTTCAATTTAAAGGTTTATTTGAGTTGTTCTGGGTCAGGGGGTGGCAGATACCCTCTGAGGCTTCCCAAAATCGGGGAAATAGGGTATTCTCTTTGGCCTATGGAACCCTTTTTGCCAAAAATCGCCCTCGTCGGACGCCCCAATGTGGGCAAGTCCGCTTTATTCAACCGTTTAAGCGGGAAAAGACTTTCGATCGTCGATGAGGAAGAGGGGATTACGCGCGACCGCCTGTACGCCGAGGGAGAGAGTTTTGGCCACCGGTTTTGCCTGATCGACACGGCGGGGATTGATCCTGCGTCAAAACTTCCCTTTAATGAGGAAGTGATGCGGCAATCGGCGCTGGCGATCGAAGAGGCGGACGCAGTGGTTCTCGTCGTCGACGGAAAGGCCGGCCTGATGCCGCTCGATCTCGAAGTGGCCAAGATGGTACAGAGGGCGAACAAGCCGGCTGTCGTCGCGGTCAACAAGATCGAGCGGAGGGATGACGAGCTTTTGCTCCATCAATTCCATAAACTCGGGCTGCCCCGCCTCCTGGCGATCTCTGCTATGGACGGAAACCAGACGATCGAATTGGTCGATTTGCTTTTTTCCCTCTTGCCTGCCAAGGAAGAGCAGCCCCAGGTAGAGCCGAAGACCCGCATCCGCGTGGCGATCGCCGGGCGGCCGAACGTCGGCAAGTCGACCCTCTTGAACCATCTCCTTGGCGCCGAGCGGGCTGTCGTCAGCTCGATGGCCGGGACGACGCGCGACTCGATCGACGCGGTTTGGACTGTCGACGGCGAGGAAGTGCTCCTCGTCGACACGGCGGGGATCCGGCGCAAGAAGGCGGAAAAAGAGACTGTCGACAAGTTTGCCGCCATCCGGACTCAGGAAGCGATCGAGCGCTCCGACGTCGTCCTCCTCCTTTTCGATGCCTATGAGGGATTGACTACGCAGGAAAAGCGGATTGCAAGCGAAATCGAGGCGATGGGGAAGAGCTGCATCCTCGTCTTCAACAAGTGGGACCTCATCGACGGACTCCGGATGGAGCACGCGCTCCGCGGCGTCTATGAAGAGGTGCCATTCCTCAAGCACTGCCCGACGATCTTTATCTCCGCCAAGTCAGGGCGCAATGCCGATAAGATTTTTCCCCTCGTCAAGAGCGTCTATGCAGAGCGCTTCCGCCGCATCGGCACAGGCGAGTTGAACAAGTTCATCGAAAGATGCGTACAAAGGAACCATCCGCCGATGGTTTTGGGCAAACGGCTTCGCATCTACTATATGACGCAGGCAGAAGTGTCTCCGCCGCGCTTCGTCTTCTTCATCAACCGGCCCGACTTGATGATGGAGAGTTACAAAAAGTACTTGATCAATCAGTTCCGCGAGATGTATAATTTCAGTGGCTGTCCGCTCTTTTTCGACCTGCGTGGGAAAAAGGGCTCCGCTTCTCTTTTATCCGAACCCTCTCTATAAGGAGGGTTGAACGACCTCTCTGAAACACCATGCGCGTGCCGAGAACTCCTTCCGTTTCGTTTCTTCCCTTCCGGCGCGAGTTTAACGAGTACGGCCTCCGCCCGCTTTCAAACGATCTCCTCGCCGCATTCGCCGTTGCCCTCATGACGATCCCGCAGTCGATCGCCTATTCGCTTCTGGCGGGGCTGCCGCCGACGGCAGGACTTTATTCGGCGATCTTCGGGACGATCTTTACCGCAGGACTTGGCTCGTCGCGCCTCCTGATCTCAGGGCCGAGTACGGGCGTGGCGATCCTGATCCAAACCTCCATCGCCGACATTCTCTACAACTATTTCGATGCTATCGAGGGAGTCGCGCGAGACGACCTTGTGATCCACATCCTCGGACAGATCGTTCTCCTCTCAGGTCTCATCCAGATCGGGGCCGCCTTCTTCAACGTGAGCAAGCTTTTGCAATTCGTCAGCCGGCCGGTGATGCTCGGCTACTTCATGGGGATCATGGTGGCGATCTTCATCAACCAGGTCTACTATTTTTGCGGCATCCCGTCGCAGGGGCCCGGCATCTCGCAGCTCTTTAAAGCGTGGCAGTTCGTCGCTCATCTTCATCTTGTCGACTGGAAGACCCTTCTCGTGGGAAGCGGAACGCTCGGACTTCTCCTTTTGACGCGCAAGCGGACGCGCTGGAAAATGTTGCCGGACGCCCTCTTTGTTTTGACGATCGCATCTCTTATCGTCTACGTGATCAGCCACTGGATCCTGAATGCTCCGATTACCACCACCTTGGAAATTTTCGGGGTGTCGGACCACCCCTTTCCCAAGCTGACACTTCCTCTCGTCGACTTCTGGCTGATCAACAAGGTGTTTGCCGCGGCGGTGGCGATCGCCTTCCTCGCGATTTTAGAGGTCTTTTCCATCTCGCGCACCTTCTCGATCAAAAGCGGTCAGCAGATCCAGGTCAACCAGGACGTCTTCGGCCTCGGGGTCGGCAACGTCGTCCTCTCGTTTCTCGTCGGCGCGATGTCGGCGTCGGGCAGCGCGACACGCACCTCGGTCAATTTCAACGCCAAGGCCAAGACGCGCCTCGCCGCTATCTTCAGCGGCCTCTTCACCGCCGCAATCATCTTCCTCGGCTGGCCGCTCGTGCAGCATATCCCGCTTGCCTCCCTCGCAGCCCTCCTCATCGCCTCCGCGCCGGTCCTGGTCGACTTCAAAGAGGTCAAGCTGTCGATGCGCATCACCGCGGAAGACCGGTGGGTCTTCATCCTCACCTTCGCCTCCTGCCTCATCTTCAGCCTCGACATCGCCTTCTTCATCGGCATCGTCATCTCGATCGGCACCTATCTCCGCCGCTCTTCCATCCCTCATCTCGTCGAATATGCCTTCAATACCAAAGGGCGCCTGATGACGATCAGCCCTAAAGAAGACGTCCACCGCAAAGTGCGCATCATCGGCATCGCGGGCGACCTCTACTTTGGTTCCGCCGACGTCTTCCAGTCGGCGCTCCAATCAGTCGCCTCCGACCCGAATGTTCATGCGATTGTGCTCCGCCTCAACAACGTCTATCACATGGACGCCTCCATGTGCCTCGCGATCCGCCAGCTCCACAACACCCTCCTCTCCTCCCAAAGACATCTCGTCATCAGCGGCCTCACAGAAGAGGTCTGGCATGTC
>DAIDLB010000172.1 GCA_027449725.1 Chlamydiota bacterium | reverse complement strand
ATTCAAAATCGCCGGTATTTCGGATAAAGCCGAGCGAGCGGGCGATGGCCTTCCTTACCCTCTTTGCCTGATCGTCCTCTAACTCGATGGAAATCGTATAGCCCGATTTTTCTAAAACAGTGAGGGTTTTCCCCTCCAAAGAAAAATTTTTAGGGCGCTCAAAAGGGACCTCGACGATTTGAGAAATTTTTTGAGACAGATTGTCTCTGAGCGACTTCTTAAGAGTCTTGGGTAGATGGCTCGCCGATGCCGAAGAAAGGCTCAAATAGGAAACTGCAAAGTCGCCGCTCATATTATTATCCGCTTATTACAGACAGATATTATAATAAAAGCGACATTAATTATCTATGGAACCATTAATTTAATCAGGGTAATTTCTGCGATCCTCATCTGCTTCCTTGCCAACCAAGACGCCCAACCCCAAGGTAGCTACCTTTGAAGCATTGGGGTGCGGCACAGAAGTGGGCTCGAAGGAGATAGCGGTATTGGGAAGCTTTGGTGAAACCGGGGGACTAGGCTCTTTCTCTTCTTCTTTTTCTTTTTCTTTTTTCTTTGCGGAATGGCGCATCGCTATGAATCTGTCCGCATTTAAATAACTCCTCAACTCAATGAGGCCGTCATGGACGCTCAAAGGTCTAGACACCTCTTCAGGCCAACCGCCGTCATAGTTCAAAGAAATGTCTGTCAGGTTCTTTCTCTCTGTATACTCGCTACGTACTCCCCGCTTCCAGGAATCCATCACGGAGCTCGCCGTATTTGAGACTAAAATAGCCGTGTCGGGGTTGCTCTCATCTGCCGTATTTTTGACAAGAAATCCAAGCTTTTCCAGATTATCACGGTCTATTTCCGGCGGTAACGACTTTAAGATTCTTTCTGCAAGTATTGAAATATCATGAGCCAGACCATTAATCTGAGTATAATCGGTCGGAGGGGGAATATCTTTTCCGCCGGATTGGAAAGTGATAAAAATATCGTAAGCAACATTTTTCGTATTAACGACCGCCCGTTTGATCACAAGCCGATCCGCTTCCATTACAATTTGGGGACCGCGCATAGAAGACATTCCTGAAACAGATGCCATAAACCACGTTTAGTTGTTAATTTTAATTAATTGTATCACAAAAAACAAATAAAAAACAACCGCTAAAAAAATTATTTGATTCTATAGAGGCCCTATGCTACGCTACCCTGTATGAACGAAGACCCCCTGATCCCGGCCCATAACCGGCCGTTCCGCTCTGTTTTGATCTTCGGCCCCCCCGGATCGGGAAAAGGGACCCTGGGCAAGTTCCTGAGCAGCGCGGGGAACCACTTCCACCTCTCCTCAGGGGACATCTTCCGGGGCCTCTCGCCCGAGTCTCCCGCGGGACAGCTCTACCACAACTATGCCGGCAAAGGGCTTCTCCTGCCGGATGAAGTGACCATCCGGATCTGGCACCACTTTGTCCATGGCCTGATCGCCACAAACCGCTATTTCCCGGAGCAGCAACTCCTTCTCCTCGACGGCATCCCCCGGACGCTCAGGCAGGCAGACCTCCTCTCCCGCCATATTCAGGTAGAAAAGATCATCGTCCTGGAGGTGGGGAATGCCGAAGAGCTGATCAAGCGGATCCAGCGAAGGGCCCTGATCGAAAAGAGAACGGACGACATGGATACCCGCGTTCTTCACACGCGGATGGAAGTCTACCAGACTGACACCTCAAAACTGCTCAAACACTATCCGGACAGCTTGCTGGCCCGCTTTGACGCATCGCAAAAACCGCTCGAAGTTCTCCGCGACGTTCTTCAGGGACTCTCAGATCTTTTATCTCAATAAACCCAGCTTCGAAGCCAAGACATCCAGCCTTGCTCCTCTGCAGGAGAAGGCGTTGGCGTATCCTCTGCAGGAGGAGGCATTGGCGTTTCGATGAACAAAGGATCCGGCGAAACTTCCGGCCGGACCGGCGACTCAACGGCGTTGACTTTGGCTAACGGACGAATGATCTCCTGTATCAATCGGCGGATTTCCTGCAGATTTGCATTTATTTCAGGAGGAGCCTCGCCTTCAAATCCGTTTTCTCTAATACGTTCCAAAGCCTGTTTTTTTTGTTCATGTTCATTTCGATCGGCTTCCAATTGCCTCCGGCGATTGGCAAGCTGCAGACTCAACTCTTCAAATTTTTGGTCGTCAGCAAGCAATTGCTCGTTTTCTTTTTGCAGTTCATCGATTTGCCTCTGAAGACTCTCTCCAGCTTCTTTGAAGTGGCCAAACTCAGCCTTTAAATCAATTTCTCTCTTAATCGTTTTTTCTTTCGGCAACTGCGCTTCCAAGCCCAAGATCGCCGCTTCTCCTTCCTGAATTTTTCGACCCAAACCCTCTATCTCTTGGCCATATGCAACAAGCATTTGCTGCTCAATCTCAGCATTTTCCTTTTCAAGGCGTTGAATCGCATTATCCAGAACAATAAGCTCACGATGCATCTCTAGGACGGGGGGAAGCTTACGCTCCCTTTGATCTTCGAGTTCGACTGGGGATGCTGGGTCGGATAATCGATGCAGGTGAAAACAAGGTTCAGGCAACCCTATGTTCTGCATGCCGTCAACCAATATTTGCAATTCTTTTGCTTTATCGTATTGCTCTTTGAATTCCAAATCCAAATTTTTGCATAGCTCCGACCGGATTGCGTTCATAACGGGAATGACGTCTTCCTCATTCAAAACATTCCCCTTGTCAAACGAAGGAAATAAAACCTCCAGAACCCTCCCTATTTTATGAAGCCGATCCATTGCCTCAAGCGGCGTTGCGATAAAGTTAGCGAGAAATTCTTGGCGCATTCGTCCGAAAGCTGTCCTTTCAAAGCGCGTTTCAAAACTAAAGGGTTTTTCATTCTCATCGAGGCATACGGCACCAGGATTTTCTCCCAGATATTCCAACAACCTCTCTGTTTCCTTTTCTCCTATTTTCAACCCCTCAATCACCTGTTTCAGAAACTCAGCCGCTGTGTTTTCATCCATATCTGGGCCTTGAATCTGATCTAAAACGCTTTCTACCAAATTCATTCTTCTTTGATATAATTCCATAGCCCGCTTCGGAGAAATGGCCATCGGATTCGCCGCTTTTGCCTGAATCGCTTTTACCTCGTCGAGAATTTCTTTGACGGGATCAATCACAGGAACCGGGGGAGGAAGAACAGGAGCGATTACAGGAACAGGGAGAGGCTCTCCGGACGGCTCAACGCTTCTATCCCTCCAATAAAGACTTTCCACGAGAAAGTTCACCCCGCGGATCGCATCCATAAGGATCAGTATCGAAAGAGCGGGCGGGCCGATGATGACCATCGAGACCGCTACAATCGCCTTCGTGACTCTGCTTTCAATCTTATTAATCTCTTCCGCTACCGCTTTAACTTCTCTAACTGTCCATGAACTTGAAAGAATACTTCCAGCCGCTTCTAAAGACATGATTCCCCTCTCCATTAAGAGCATATAGCATAAAACAAAATTAGTAAAAAATCAACAAAAATAATTAAAGTAATTATTACAGAATTGCACAAATAACACGTCAGGCGTATAATCAGAGATAAGATAATTCTAGATTTCATTAATAATAAACAAATGGAGTTATCCATGAATAATACAATGGTTGCCCAACTGGAAACCCGCGTCGATTACCTCGAGACGGAGATTTCCTACTTAAACGATCTTTTAGTCAGAGTCGGCTTTCCCCAGGGGATAGCTACGCTGAAGGAGACTGCGCTGGAGCTCTTGAACGACCCTCAGCCGTTTGAGAATATCTACTAAGAAGAGTACTCTTGCTCTTATCTTGGCCATGGGATAAACTGCACCCTAAAAACGGGCAGAACCATGGCCAAATTATTTTTTGAAGACACCGACGATGAGATTGATCTTCCGGACGGCTCTCCGATCACGGAGGCTTGCGAAGAAGCCGGGGTTCCATTTGCCTGTACGGAAGGGGTCTGCGGCACTTGCGTTGTCGAAGTGACTGAAGGGATGGAGAATCTCTCCGAATTCAACCAGGCCGAAGCCGATTTTCTGGGAGATCTCAATTGCGAGCGGCTCGCTTGCCAGTGCAAGATCTTAGGCGGCCGCGTAAAGATTAAATTTTAGAGGATAGAATGGAAGAAAGAATTCACAGGCAAATGACCATTGAGGAAATTTTCAGCCGTTTCCCCAGCAAGAGCCAGAAGCTGGCCCAAGAGATGTCGAACGCAGGGCTCAATTGCGTCGGATGCTGCGCATCTACCTGGGAGACTCTGGAGGCCGGCGTCCTCAGCCACGGCTACGAAGAAGAAGCGATCGAAGATCTTCTCAAAAAGCTCAATGCCATCCTCGATGAAGAAGAGGATCGGACGACGATCACCATAACCGAAAAAGCGGCGAAAAAGTACCTCGAAATCCTCAAAGAAGACGGCAAAGAGGGCTGGGGCCTCCGCTACGGCGAAAAAGCGGCCGGATGCAGCGGCTTCGAGTACTTCCTCGACTATTCCGAGAAGGCGAAAGAGGGAGACAAAGTCTTCGAATCGCAAGGCTTGCAAATCCACGTCCAGGAAAAATTGCTCCCCAGGCTCATCGGCTCGGTGATCGACTATGTAGACGGCCTCAACGGCGCCGGCTTCAAGATCTCCAACCCGAACGTCAAGTCGGCCTGCGGCTGCGGCCAGTCCTACGGCTATTGAGACCAACCCCCCTTTTCATCAGAGGGGGTTTTCTTTTCTTGGCAAACTACCGCAATACAAGGTATACCGCGCTCCGTCAGGATTGACATGTTCCGACCGGCTGCGATTTCGCAGAATCGATTTTCTTCGTCGCCCTTCCCGATGCGGGAATGGTGCTCCTCATTCAAATCGATTCTGCTTTGTCTCGCTCGGTCGGAACATGT
>DAIDLB010000171.1 GCA_027449725.1 Chlamydiota bacterium | reverse complement strand
AGCATCCCCGAAAGCGACCTGGAGGTTCGGATCCACCAAAGAGTGCAAAAGGCGGGGCGCCCAAATCAGTGGCCCCTTCCTCCTGAGAGGGAAGGGCTGAATCCTACGGTCATCGAACACATGGCCAGACATCCGGATCTGCCCGGCATCGCGGCCTTAGATACGTTTGTCGGAAATGGGGACCGGAGCCAGCCAAACCTTTTTTACGATGTCGATACGGACAGGTTTTTTGGCATCGACCTCGCCGCTTCCTTTTGCTCTGAACTGGGTGCGGCTGCTTGCAGGCAGATAGAGCGGAACAGGGAGTTTTCCGATCGAGAAAAAGAGGCGTTGAAAAAGTACGCGGACACGCTGGAGCGTCTTCTCAGCTTGTGGCCGCCGGAAGAGATCGAACAGCTTCTTTTGGAAAATGCCCGGAAAGCGGGTTTGGAGGGAGAGGAGAGGATTGAGTTTCACCGGCAGATGATCCGGAGCAATTACGAGTCTTCCCGCGAACTAATCCGGCTAATTTCTTCCTTATAGGATTTGTCCAAGGCCTCCACTTCTCTAAACGCCTCGGGTTCGCTTGCAAAGGCTGTCAGCGCATGATGCGAATGTTTTTTCTCCGGATAGACAGTTAGGTTGAGCGCTTCAGAGCGCTTTTGGAGATCCATTAACAAATCGAAATGCCGAGAGGTGATGATCCCATATTTCCGCAAGGCCTCGATGTCATATGTTTGAAGGACGGTCCAAAAAGTAGTTTTTGAATCTTGCATGTCGGAATTGAACCGGTGGCTCAGATCTTCAATGGAATCGATCAGCATAGGGCTTTTCCCAGGCGGGAGCCTCCGAGCAGGCCCAGGACGATGCCCGAATTTTGAGCTGAGTGGATCGCGATGGGGGATAGAAGTGATTTGTCTTCTTTTTTTGCGAGCGTCAAGATCAATCCCAGAAAGGACGTGGAGCAAAACACCACAAATCTTTTACTTTGGTTGACTACTTGGGTCCCTGTGATGTGGAGGGAGCCGAAGAGGACTGTTTGCGATACTATGGCAAACCACTCCTTCGCCGCCTGAGGCAGAGGAGAGAGGTGGCGGTCGGCGAGGTTGGCCAGATCTTCCATTCGCTCCTGAAGAAAGCCGCGGAACAAGATTTCCTCAGCAATCGGTCCAATGAGGGCGGCGAGGAGGATGATTTTTTTGTTTCCGGCCAGAATGTGGGCTCCGACGGATTGAAGGGGCAGGATGCCGGAAGCGGTGGCTAGGCCCACAATTGCGGGGAGGAGCGTCAGGCGAAGCGCCACTGAGAAGAGGGCGCTCTTTCGGTCGAAATCCCTGTTCGTCCAGTCGGTATTCATGTCGTCGTTTTGACGCAAAAAGGCTTCCGAAAGAACCGTGACCGCGGAGCAGGCCAAGCCGATCCCTGCCGCTAAGGGCCAGCTGTAGCACCATTGCATGCCGAAAAACAGGATGCTGGCGAGCCCGACCGCAGTCGCTTTTTGAACCTGAAAGGGTTTGAGAGCTTGAAAGGGCTCGGGGAGGAAGTGCAAATTTAAGGATGGCAGCATTTGGACAACTTTTTTGATTTCGGGCCGCCAATTTACGCCATGTTCGAAAATAGAGGAACTCAAAATTGCATTGCTTTTCACGGGACCCTTGCCTATCATTTCCCTTCTCATAACTGAAAGTGGAGTCGAAGGTTAAAAATCATGAAATTCGCTCTTTTTATTTTTATGTTAATAGTTGGACAGGGAGTCGCGATGGATTACAAGGTTGAAGTGCAAAAACAGAAGTATTTTATTGGGCTGGAGCTTCGGACGAATAATGACGAGTGTTCTACCGCGATGCCGATCCATAAAGACCGGTTCTTTAGGGAAGATACAGTGTCGAAAATCCCCAATAAGGTCGGCGGAGATATCCTCGCACTCTACACGGATTATGAAGGCGATTTTTCCAAGCCCTATTCGTGGATTTTAGGCTGCGAAGTATCGAGCCTCGATGAGGTGCCGGACGGATTGGTCGGAAAAGTGATCCCTGAGTCAAAGTACGCCGTGTATACTACGGAAGGAGAGTTTCCCCAGGGCTTGATCGCCGCCTGGACTTCCGTATGGACGACGCCCCTACCCCGCCTCTATACATGCGATTTCGAGATTTATCCCTCAGACTTTGACCCTGTCCGCAATCCCAAAGTAAAGCTCTGCATTGCAATCAAGGACGCTTCTTTGGAGGCGGTTCTGCAGGGTAGGTACGACGCCTTCCGTTCCTATTCCGTGAACAGTCCGCTGCCTAATGCGGATTTTCAGGAGACGGAGGAAAAGTGCGTTTATTCCTGGGGGATAGACTACGCCGTTGGAAATGGGGTAATTGAGAAAACCCCCGATCGGAAGCTGTCTGATCAAGAGATAGAACAGACTATTCTTCACTTTTCCTCCCATAACCTTCCTTTTATTTGGTGGTCTTCTGACAAGGTGTTGGAAGAGAAGGGGTTTCAGTTTGGCGGCATCCTCACCGGGATTTCTCTCGACCTGTCTCAAGGAATTCCGCCTCAGCCGGCATCGCTGCCCGGTCTGAAAGTTCAGGTTGTCGAATCGAAGCCGATTCTTAAAGCATTTGCGGAGCTGTCCGCGGATGTTTATGCCATGAATCCGAAAGCGGCAAAAGAGTGGTTTGCCCTCAATGAAGGGGCGATGAAGGGACAGGAGCAAATTCATTTTGTAGCTTGTTTGGAAGATGAGGTTGTGGGGACGGCGACCCTTTCGGTATCGCCCGACTCAGCGGGAATTTGGAATTTAGCGACCTCTCCCGATCATCGCAAGCAAGGGGTTGGAGCTGCCCTTGTCCAAGCAGCCCTGCTGGAAGCGAAAAAGCGAGATCACGACAAGGTTATGGCGATTTTGATGCCCAAAGGCATGGCGTGGGGACTTTTCACCAAGCTGGGCTTTAAAGAAGTTTGCGAGTTTCCCTTCTATGTCTATGGGGTTTCTGCCGAGGAGCTGGAAAAGTAAAAGGTCATTGGCCGTATTTACAAACCAAGTATTGCTCAAGGTAAGGCAAATGGGAGGGGGGATTGCATCCCTCTTGGATCATCCGGGTTACTTCGGTAATCGTAAGATAAGCGAACTGGGACATGCACGAGAGTCCAATACCCAGCCCAATTAGCCTGTGGCGGGGATGGCACGTGAATATTCCGTACATTGTCGGAATGAATGCTGCAGGGATTAAAAACGCGATTTGAGCATCAGTAGAAAACCTGGATAGGGCAAGCAGATAGATTGCCGTGGGTACGGCAATCCGGGGATGTCCAACCAATGTGCCCACATGGATCAGATCTTGGGAAATCTCACCGGCAGCGCGCAATACATTTTGAAGCATAAAATCTCCTGTTTGGGTCGGAAAGCATAGGTCTTGAATGCTTTTGTGTCCACCCTGTATCATGGGCCTATGTTTGCCGTAATCTATCGCGGGTACTTGCTTCCCGGCAAGGAGTCGGAGTATCGCAAAGCGTGGCATGCCGTCGCCGGCTATTTTGTAAAGAGGCGGGGGGCACTTGGATCTGCTTTGCATCGAGGGGCGGATGGCCTTTGGGTTGCCTATTCCCGCTGGCCGGACAAGAAAACAAGGGACGCTTCTTGGCCGGGGGAGAATGCTCCTTCTGACGAGCTGCCGGAAGAGATTCGAAAGGCCATTTTGATTCTCAAAGGGTGCCTGGACCCCGAGCGGCCAATCCCCGAAATGTGTTTGGATATAGTAGATGAAATTAGAAGTGGCGGATGACCGGCATTGCTTTGCCTGCGGGATGGACAATCCCGAAGGACTCAGGATCGAATGGACGGTCGAGGGGAAAACGACCTATGCGGAATTTGTCCCCGAACGGAAGTATCAGGGGTGGAAAGGCATAGTCCATGGCGGCATCATCGCTACCCTTCTCGATGAAGCGATGACCCGGTTGGCCTGTGTTGTTTATGGCGCCGTAGTCACTGCCGAGATGACTGTCCGCTTTGTGGCTCCCGCTAAAATTGGAGAAAAGATTTCCATCCGGGGAGAGATTGCGTCCGAGTCGCGCAAACTCATCGAGATGAAGGCTTCTCTTTACGCGGGTGAAACGCTCATCGCCCATTCGACCGGAAAAGCAATCAGAGTCAAGGGGTCGCAATGAATCGACCGAAAGTAGGCGTGGGGGTCGCAGTCCTCCGGGAAAATCAGGTTCTTTTGGGAAAACGGATTGGATCGCACGGCGAGGGAGAGTGGGCTTTTCCGGGCGGCCATCTGGAATTTGGCGAGACCATTGAAGCTTGCGCCAAGCGCGAACTTTTGGAAGAGACAGGGCTGCAGGCACTTGTCCTGGAGACAGGCGGCTGGAGTTCCGATGTGATGGCCGAAGACAAGCATTATATCACTCTTTTTGCCGTCGTCCGCCAATTTGAGGGAGAGCCAAAGCTTTTGGAGCCGGAAAAATGCGAAGGGTGGCAATGGTTTCCCCTAGACGCTCTCCCTGAGCCGCTCTTTGCCCCGATCCATACCTTTTTAAAGCAGAAAGCTCCTCATGAACAGGTTCTTTCCTCTCTTCTCGACATCTATCAGGCAAGGGACTGGGAGCAGTTCCATTCACCTAAAAATTTGGTGATGGACCTCGCTTCGGAGGCAGGCGAGCTGCTTGATCTTTTCCGCTGGATGACGGAGGCGGAGAGCCGCCAGCCGCGTCCGGAGATTTTGCAAGAGGTACGCGATGAGGTGGCCGACGTATTCAAGGCCATTCTTTACCTCGCCCACAAACTTGGGATCGATCCCATCGAAGCCGCCCGGCAAAAAATCGAGAAGATCGGACAAAAATACCCCGTCGAACAGTCCCGCGGAAAGGCATTGAAGTACACGGCTTATCAGTCAAAATAACTTTGAGCATAGTCCGCATCCTCAGAACCGCTGCCCTCAGAGCTTCCGTTCATGCTCTCGCCGTGAGAAGAATAGTATCCCTCGAGGATAGGAGCGTTATGAGGGATCGCGTTATATAAATCTCGATCACAGTAAAATGTAAGAATAGGAAGATTGTACAGTTCGGGTGGGAGCTGATGTAGGTTTGGATTCCCGTCGATGAAAAGGGTCTCCAGCTTGCTCAAATTTCCCATTGCAGCCGGAAGCTGCGTGAATTGATTGTCTTGCAGCTTTAACACTCGCAGCAAGCTTAGCTGCGCGATAGAATTCGGTAGGGTCTTTAACTCGTTGCCTGAAAGATCCAGTTCGGTTAAGTGATGGAATTTCATTAACGCGGACGGGAGTTCGGTTAATTCCAGGTCGATTAGATTTAAGCTCTTGACGTGGATGATGTTCAAGTTGCTGAGCGGATGGTCGAGCCATGCGAGCATCTGCTGCGGAGTCTCGAAAGCCGGGATATAGGGATGCTGTTCGCAAATGACCGGCCATATCGCTCGCAAGGCTGCAGCCTGAGAGATCGTCAAGTATGAAATAACGGGCGACGGAATAAACGAGCTGCCTACGGGATCCATAATGGTTGCCTCAAAAAATGTTTGAGGAGGAAAGATATCCCATCCGCACCAAAAAAAGCACTATAAAATAAGCCGATCGGGTATCCTCTTCTCATTTTCGCTCGGAGAGTTTTATGCAGACGGAAGTGTTTGAGACGAAACCGGAAGAGTTTCAGGGAGCCGTGGAGGCCGCTGCTGCCTATGTGGAGATTGAGGGGCGGCTCCTGATCCTCCAAAACGCCGATTTCAAGGAAGAGGCCGGCCGGTGGGGCGTTCCTGCAGGAAAGGTCGAAACAGGGGAGTCCCCGGAAGAGGCTGTCCGGAGAGAGCTGTTTGAAGAGACGGGCATCTCCGTAGAGCCCTCCGCCCTGCAAAGCCTGGGCTCCCTCTATATCCGGAAGCCCCACGTTCAATATGTCTACCACCTCTTTCGGATCGATCTGGACCAAAAGCCGGATGTGCGCCTTTCCAAAGAGCATGTGCAGGCCCATTGGGCTACGTCCAGGGAGTTGAAGTCGATGCCTTTGATGGAAGGGGCTTTCGAGGCGCTCTGCAAATACCGGACCGCCCTGGCGCAAAAGAAAATCACCGCGAGCGTCAATGTCTATCTGATCCTCAAGCAAGAGGGGCGGGTTCTTTTGGCGCTCAGGCAAAATACCGGATATCTCGATGAACATTGGGGTTTTCCTGCCGGCCATGTCGAAAAAGGAGAGGCCGCCACGGCAGGGATGGTTCGGGAAGCCAAGGAAGAGCTCGGGATCGACATTTTGCCCGAAGATTTGAAAACGGTGCATGTCATGCATTGCCAAACGAACCGCCTCAACATCGACATCTTTTTCGAGTGCAGCCGCTGGGAGGGAGAGATCAGGAACAATGAACCGCATAAGTGCGCAGAAGTGCGCTTTTTCGATCCCAAGGCGCTGCCCGCAGCCATTGTCGAGAGCAACGCGTTTGTCCTGGAAGCGGCTTTCCAAGGACAGCTCTATTCGGAATGGGGGTTTTTGTGATCCACTTGAGAAGGGCGGCTTTGTCTGAAATCGAATGGATCAATCGCCGTTATGACGAGGTGCAGTTTGTCCATTCGGATTACAACAAAGAAGTGATTGCGATTGCCGAGCTGGATGGGCAGCCCGTCGGATTGGGAAGGCTTGTTTCAATCGATGGGAAAACAGCTGAACTGGGCGGTATCTATGTATTTGAGGGGTACCGGAACCGGGGGATTGCAAAGCGGATCGTTGCGTTTCTATTGGAGCAGCGTACCTTCTCAAGCGCTATTTATTGCATTCCTTTTGAGAATCTAACGCCATTTTATAGGCGGTATGGGTTTGAACTATGCGAAAAGAACGAATCGATCCCGAAAGAGATCTTGGAGAAATACCTATGGTGCAAAAAGCAGTATCCTCAACCGACATCCCTGCTCCTGCTTCGAAGATGAAAACGCCTCCCCGCCTCAAAAAGGGCGATAAAGTCGCCGTCCTCTCCCCTTCGGCCGGACTCCCTGCCATTTTTCCCCACGTCTATGAGCTGGGGTTGAAGCGGATTCGAGACGTGTTTGGCTTGGAGCCCGTGGAATTTCCCTCGACGCGAAAAATGACCTCTCCGGAGGCCAGGGCCGATGACATCAACGCCGCTTTTGCCGACCCTTCGATCAAGGCGATCTTTGCGACGATTGGAGGAAACGACCAGATGCGCGTCCTGCCCCATTTGGATCAAAAGCTCATCGCCGCCCATCCCAAAATTTTTGTCGGATATAGCGACAACACGAATCTCCATCTGCTCCTCTGGAATTTGGGGATCGTCTCTTACTATGGCGCGAATGTCATGACGCAATTCGGTATGCAGGGCAGGATGCATGATTACACTATCCGCTCCATCCGCAAAGCGCTTTTTGAGGATGAGATCGGCGAAGTCCACGCCGCTTCCGAGTGGACCGATGAGGACCTTCCGTGGGACGATCCGGCCAATTTGCAAAAGAGCCGGACGCTTTACCCAAATGCCGGTTGGGAATGGCATCAACACGAGGGGAAAGCGGCTGAGGGGACTCTTTGGGGAGGCTGCCTGGAAGTGCTCGAAATGCACCTCTTGACCCGCAGTTATTTGCCCTCTTTAGATCGATTGACCGATGCGGTTCTCTTTGTGGAGACTTCTGAAGAGATGCCGACGGAAGGGTTTGTCTACCGTTTTTTTGCTGCTATGGCTGAGTTAGGCATCTTGCAGAAATTCAAGGCGCTCCTCGTCGGCCGCCCCAAGGCGCAGTTTTGCGGCAAATTCCCCACCGAAGGAAGAGAGCCCTTCATCGCCCATCAAAAACAGGCAATTAAAAACGCGTTGAAAGACTATCGCTGCGATCTTTTGACCGTATTCAATGTCGATTTTGGGCATACCGATCCGCAAATCCTGTTGCCTAATGGCGGCAGGGCCTGCCTCAATGGTTCGGAAAAACAGGTGATTTTGAGGAATCATGATTAGGAAAATCTTTGTTCTTTTACTTTGCAGCGCGGCCTTTGCAGCGCCGATTTGCGAGCATCGCCTGGATTCGGATGCGCTCTCCGCTCTTGCTCAAACGTTGGATATCCCGCCCGGCGAAGATCTTGTCGCTGCAACGCAGGAGCGCTGGCTCCGTAAACCCGGACAAGAGCGGTGGGAAATGAACGAGGTTTCTCCCGAAAAGAGGCTCTTTGTCCTGAAGTGGGCCGAGGAAAACGGTCTCTTCTCTTCCTGGCTGCCGTCCGAACCGTTTTATGACCAGGGGTTGATTTTGGGCGCGACGACGCCCCGCATGGAAACGCGGCTCGCCTTTCTCGCCGACCTTTGGAAAGGGGGAACCCGTTTTGGCGGGATCGTCTGGCTGACGGGGGAGAGGTCTTTGGATCCTCGGGGCGATGGCTTGATAGGCCGTGCGAAAACAGAATCGGAAGCCGCCCGCATCCTCTGGGAAGAAGCAAACCTTCCCGAAGAGATGCGCTCCCTACCGGTTTTCTTTATCGCCGTGCCGATGAAAGAAAACGGAAGGAGGCCCAACACAGCCGATACGATTGAGGCCTGGCTGGAGGAGTTTCCCGAGCCATGCACGGGGCTCTTTATCTCGGATCAGCCATTTTGCGGATACCAGTTCGCAATCATCCGGTCGCTTGTTCCCGACGCGTATCTTTTCGATGTCGCGGGAGAGCGCGTCCGTTCGACGGATCATCCGGCAGCAGGCGCAATCGTCCTCGACTCTATCGCACGGTGGCTCTACCAAGAATCCATTAATAGCCTATAAAAAAATAGTATCTGTTTTTTAGGGGTTCGGGTATCCTTTCGCCCCTTATGCAAGCCGTTTTTCTAGATACCGATTGGCTCGGTCCCGATATTTCCATGGACGGGATAAAGGCGCTGCCGCTCGACTGGCGGTTTTATCCCGGGACGCATCCTTCGGAGCTCATCGAGCGGATGGCGGGCGCCCGGATCGCGGTGGGAAAATATCCCCCTTTTACAAGGGAAGCGATTTCCGCGCTTCCCGACCTGGAGCTCATCTGCGTGGCGGCGACGGGAACCGATTGCGTTGATTTAGAGGCCGCGAAAGAAGCGGGGGTGACTGTGTGCAATGCGCCGGGCTACAGCACTTTTTCCGTCGCGCAGCATGTGATGCTCCTCATGCTGACCCTGAGTGTGAACTACGCCGCCGAAGGATCTTTTTACGGCTATCCCGTCCGCGAGCTGCGTGGAAAGACGCTTGGGATTGTGGGCTTTGGAAACATCGGCCGCGAAGTGGCCCGTCTGGCGATGGCCTTTGGGATGAAGATCCTGGTGGCCGAACACCCGGACAAGCCCCTGCGCGATGCCCTGCCTCTCGATGAGGTGCTTCGCGCGTCCGATTATCTCACCCTGCATCTTCCCTTGAAAGAATCGACAAAACATCTGATTGCCGAACGGGAACTTGCGCTTATGAAACCCACGGCTTGCCTCATCAATACAGCGAGAGGAGCTTTAATCCACGAGCGCGATTTGGCTGACGCTTTGAAGGAAAAGAGGATCGGCGGCGCGGGGCTCGACGTATTGAGCGAAGAGCCTCCGCCGCCTGACCACCCGCTCATGGAACCCGGCATTCCGAACCTGATCTTGACGCCCCACATTGCCTGGTCAAGCCGAGAAGCGAGGCAGAGGCTCATCAAGATGGTCGAGCAAAATATCGCGGCTTTCCTGGCTACATCGGACCAAAGGTCCAGGTGACGCTGAAGATGCCCGAGGCGAAGTTCGAGCTGCTCCGCCCGTAGACGGAGAATTGCGCTCCGACCAGAAGGCCAAGGTTGGGATTGAAGTTGTATTCGATGGCTGGGGCCAGGCTCAGGTTGTCGCTGTAGGGGCTGCCAACAGGGGCGGAGATGGAGCCGCCTCGCGTCGTCGTGCCGAAATCGCCGGAGAATGAAGTTTCGTTTTGGAAGGTGTAGACCAGGTCGTTGGCGATCACCCAGTTTTGAGTGAGCGCCAACTCGAGGCCAAAATCGACCTGGAATGAGTTGCCTGGATGGACCCGTCCTTTTGTTCCGTAGCCGCCGCCATAGCTGTTGAAACTGTGCACGGTGACGGGAGTTGAGACGGCGTAGCCGAGGAAGAGGCGCGTATTGAGCGGATGTTTGGTGTCCCAAAAGAGGAGTTTTGTAATCCCAAAGCCGAATCGCGTCGACCAGGCGCCGGCTCCCGTTCCGCTCAACGCCAGTCCGTTCGGATTCAGGTTTTGGTATCGCCCGGTGGGAAAGGACTGCGCCACAGTAAACTTCATCGAAGGGAGATAGAGGCCTTGCCTCGTAATTGGCCAGCCGAGCGTAATGCTCATATCCCCATATCCGCCTCCGGTCTTCTCAAACTGCCAATTGCCAAAACCCTGCAAGGAAAGGGCGACGTCCATCGTGTCGGTTACGCCGAACTGCATTCCGAGGCTTGGGTTGACGGTGATCCGGCTGCTTTCCTTCTTCCGCGACTTTCGGTCGGCGCCAAAGGTCGCATAGGCGTCGGTGATGAACAGGTAAGGCTGGATGTTGCCGTAACCGGGCGGCATCATATTGGCCGACGGCGTCAATAGCGGTCCTGTATACCACGGGTTGAACATGTCCAGCGCCTGCTGGTAGAGCTTCTCGTCTTCTTCGAGCTCCTGGTGAATTTCCTGCGGCGTCTTTATGCGCTCTTCTTGAGCCGGAAGACTTCCGGCTATCGCGGCGATCAATAGAAGAAGGCGCATGTTCATAATATTATTTATTTAACTTTTCTCTGTTTTCTGACAACTAGAGAAAAAAGAGAGGATGAGATGAGTGGAATTGAAGGATCAGGGCAGGGGATGGGACCGCTTAGCACGGGTAATAAAAAGGCCTATGAAGAGGAATATCTGCATGGACTGGATCTCTTCGGCCGCGCATTGGAGCAGTGCACGAAGGCGCCGAGCCTGCAGCAGCAAGAGGCGTTTAAACATGTGATGCAAAGGGCGCTCCAGGCCCTCAACGAGACGGCCCGCGGCCTGAAGCGGGAAGATTTGCAGCTGAAAAACGACAAGATTGCGGAAGACCTTCAGGCATACGGCGAGCGGAAAGACAAGCTCGGCGAGCGCGTTTTAAAAGAAGATTTAGACCAGGCGAAAAAACAGCTTTAACTCGACTTTGTATATACCGCGCTCCGTCAGGTTTTGTGAATTTGGGCTCGCTGCGGCTTTACAAAATTGACCCTCCTCACTCGCCTTGCACGGAGTGCAATGGTCTCGTTCGTTCGGGTCAATTTTGCTTTGCCTCGCTGACCCCAAATTCACAAAACCTTCCTGCGCGCGGTATATTTTTGACCGAGAGTTCGTTGAGCAATTGGCTCAGATGGCGTTCTGTTTTTGCAGGCAGGCCTGCGAAGAGCCGACTGCAAAAATAGAATGCAATATGAGCCAATTGCTTGAAGAAATCGAGAATCAAAAATGTACAAAGTCGAGTTTAAGCTTCTGAAAAAAAAACCTTGATCTTCTCGAGAAACGATTTTTTTTCAGGCTGGTTTTGCGGCGCCTCGCTCTCCGCAAGCTTTCGGAGAAGCTCTTTTTGCTTTTCGTTCAGCTTTACGGGTGTTTCTACGTTTACCTTCACGAGAAGATCGCCGCATCCTCTGCCGTGGACGTTCGGAAAGCCTTTGCCGCTGGCGCGGAGAACCTTTCCGCTCTGCACCCCTTCGGGGATCGTAAGGCGCACCGTTTCGCCGAGAGGCGTTGGCAGCTCTTTTTTACAGCCGAGGGCCGCTTCGGTAAAGCTGATCGGCGTCTCAAGAAGCACATCGTCGCCTTGCCTGACGAAGACCTCATGCGGCTCGACCGTGATGGCGACAAAAAGATCGCCTGCGGGGCCGCCCGCTTCGCCCGCATCGCCGTAGCCATTCATCTTCAGGGTCATCCCCGAATCGACGCCGGCAGGAATGCGGATCTTGATCCGCTGCTTGTCTTTCGCTCTTCCCGCACCGCCGCACCCCTTGCACGGATCGGTGATCACTTGGCCCGCTCCCTGGCAGTGGGGGCAGACGCTCGTCATGCTGAAAAAGCCGCGGTTTTGGAATATCTGCCCCTTGCCCTGGCAGGCGCCGCACGCCTTGATCCCCGTCTTCGACTTCGCTCCGCTGCCGCCGCAGTCGCTGCAGGTAATGTAGTTGACGATCGCAAGCTCTTTTTCTATGCCGCGCGCAGCCTCTTCGAAAGAGACCGTGATGCTCACTTTTTTGCTTGCGCCTTTCCGCGCCGCGTCCGCTCCGTCGAAGCCGCCGCCGCCGCCGCCGAAAAAGGAATCGAAGATCCCTCCTCCTCCTCCTCCTCCGCTTCCGCCGAATGCGCCCATGAACGTCCGAAGAGCCTCTTCCATGGAGGAAAATCCACCGGGATGGAAGCCTCCGCCGCCGCCCATTCCGCCCCCCTTCAGCCCCTCTTCTCCATACTGGTCGTAGATGCGGCGTCGATTTTCGTCGGAAAGAGCCTCGTAGGCTTCGGAAACGGCTTTGAAGTCTTTTTCAGCTTGCGCGTCGCCGGGATTGCGGTCGGGGTGGCACTCGAGCGCTCTCTTGCGGTAAGCTTTTTTGATCTCTTCCGCAGAGGCGTCTCGGGAAATTCCTAAGGTCGTATAATAATCTTTCATAAGTATAACTAATTTTATTTACTGAATCTATTCAGGACTATAGCAAATGCCGGTGAATAAGCTCAAGCAAAAATTAGCAGAAAAAGTAATTGATTGCTAATACCCGCGCCGGATAGCCGTCTTAGTTCTTTTGGTCGCGGCTTTCGATTTCAGGCGGCTCTTCACTGAGGGTTTATCATAGAACCGGTGGGCTTTAGCGGCCTTCATGATTCCTTCTTTGTCGAGTTTTTTCTTGAGTGCGCGAAGGGCCTTGTCAATGGGCTCGCCGATACGGACTTTTACGCTGGGCATTTCCTACCTGGGTTGTTTTGGATGCTCTTTTCTTGGTCGGGCACCTTGCCCGGACAAGAATGGATTCTATCTTATAGGATTTTACGCCTTTCCATCAAGATAAGCAAGAGGGAATGGGGCGAGAGGAGAGCTCTTTTTCCTCTGAAAAGAGAGTTTTGAGAGGGCGGCGCCATTGGGCAGGGCCTCTTCGACTCCCTGCGGAAAATGGGCCCGTTTGGCGATTTGCGAAGCGTGGGGTGAGAAGAGCGGGACGCCCGCGAGGGCAAGCGGCGCCGTCTCGATCGGAAGCAGCTCGCACGTCTCCTCTCTTTGGCAGTAGAGGCCGCCGCTCCGCGCATCGGCGAGGATCGCGAAAGGGGCTTCCGCGGGGGCAAAGCTTAGAAGGCTGGGAAAGCCGACGAGAGGGATGTCCCAGCCGAAGGCAAGCGCTTTGGCGATGGCGACGCCGACCCGGATGCCGGTAAAAGAGCCGGGGCCGGTCCCGATAGCGATGAAATCGGGGCGGCTCCGTGTGAATTTTTTTACCTCCGCGCCGAGTTCCCGCGACAGTTTTTCACCCCCCTCGAGCAGGAGGAGATCGATCGGCTGTCCATCTGCGGCCCGGAGGAGGAACGGGCGGTTGGTGCTGGTATCAAGAATCAAAGCTTCCATTTGGGCAGAGAGTATACTCTGATTGCTTGATTTTGCACAGGATGGTAAAGTCTTTACCATTGTCTTTTGACTCTTATATAGCCGGCAGAGTAATACCCTGAGAATAGGATCCGAAAACGCGAGTGAGCATGAACGACGAAGAAAATCCGTTGGAAGAACCGACTATCCATGACGCCGACGTCCCCGAGGAAGAAGTTCTTATCCCGAAAAAAGAAGAGAAAGCTCTTGTTTCGGGGCAGTCCCATCCGGACAAGCTTTTTTTGCTGCCCCTAAACCGGAGGCCTTTTTTTCCGGGCATGGCCGCGCCGATTGTCATTGAGCCGGGCGCTTACTATGAAGTGCTCAAAACAGTCGCCAAGACCGAGCATAAATGCCTCGGCCTCTTTTTGACCCACAAAGAAGACGCTAATATCTATAAACTGGGAATCGACGATCTCTGCCAAGTAGGCGTCGTGGCGCGCATCCTGCGCATCATCCCGATCGAGCAGGGGGGCGCGCAGGTCGTCCTCAATATGGAAAAGCGGGTTGTCATCGAAAAGCCGATCCGAGGGAAATATCTTTCGGCCAAGGTGAAGTACCACGACGACCCCCCTGTCGAGTCTCTCTCCAAGGAGCTGAAGGCCTATTCGATCAGCATCATCACGACGATCAAGGAGCTCTTGAAGCTCAATCCTCTTTTCAAAGAGGAGCTGCAGATTTTCCTCGGCCACTCCGATTTTACCGAGCCGGGACGCCTGGCCGACTTCGCCGTGGCGCTTACGACGGCGACACGGGATGAATTGCAGGATGTGCTCGAGACGTTTGATATTCAGGCGCGGATCGACAAGGCGTTGATGCTCCTTAAAAAAGAGCTCGATATCAGCAAGCTGCAGAGTACGATCAACCAGCGGATCGAAGCGACGATCTCGAAGACGCAGCGCGAGTTTTTCCTTCGCGAGCAGCTCAAGGCGATCAAGAAAGAACTCGGCATGGAAAAAGACGACAAGACGATCGACGCCGAGAAATTCGAAGAGAGGCTCAAAGAGCGGAAAGTGCCCGATGAGGTGATGAAGGTGATCCGCGAAGAGCAGGAAAAGCTCTCCTCGCTCGAGATGCAGTCGGCCGAATACGGCGTCTGCCGCAACTACCTCGATTGGCTCACGATTGTCCCCTGGGGGATCTATAGCCAGGAGACGCACGATCTGAAGAAGGCGGAAAAAGTACTCGAAGAAGATCACTACGGCCTGAAAGACATCAAAGAGAGGATCCTCGAGTTCATCGGTGTCGGCAAGCTGACCGGCGGCGTCAAGGGGAGCATCATCTGCCTTGTCGGCCCCCCGGGCGTCGGCAAGACGAGCATCGGCAAGAGCGTCGCGAGGGCCCTCAATCGGAAATTTTTCCGCTTCTCCGTCGGCGGCATGCGCGACGAGGCGGAGATCAAAGGGCATAGGCGAACCTACATCGGCGCAATGCCGGGCAAGATGATCCAGGCACTCAAATCGGCGCAGACGATGAATCCGGTCATCATGATCGATGAGGTGGACAAGATGGGGATGAGCTTCCAGGGCGATCCGGCATCGGCGCTCCTCGAGGTGCTCGATCCGGAACAAAACCGCGATTTCCACGACCACTATCTCGACGTGCCGGCCGATTTGTCGAACGTGCTCTTCATCATCACGGCCAACGTCCTCGACACAATCCCGGAGCCGCTCAAAGACCGGATGGAGATCCTCCGGCTCTCCGGCTACATCCAGGCCGAAAAGATCGAGATCGCGAACAAATACCTCGTGCCGAAGAATCGGAAGAACATGGGGCTCAAGGCAAGCGATGTCGCCCTTACGAAAGACGCCCTGGCGCAGATCATCAACGGCTACGCAAGGGAAGCGGGAGTGCGCACCCTCGAGAACAACATCAAAAAAGTGTTCCGGAAGGTGGCGGTGAAAGTCGCTCGACTGTCCGACAAGGAACGGGAAAAACACTCAAAGACAACCGTCACGGAAAAGTCACTGAAAGACTACCTCGGCAAGCCGATCTTTACGAGCGACCGCTACTACGACAAGATGCCGGTCGGCGTTTGCACCGGACTCGCATGGACGTCGATGGGGGGCGCGACGCTCTATATCGAAACGATCCTCTATCCTGCGGAAAAGACCGAGATGAAGCTCACGGGGCAGGCGGGCGATGTGATGAAGGAGTCTGCGCAGATCGCCTGGAGTTATGTGCAAAACCGCAGCCGCGATTATGCGCCGGAGATCCCATTTTTTGAGAAGTCGCAGGTCCACATCCACATTCCTGAGGGGGCGACGCCGAAAGACGGCCCTTCGGCCGGCATCACAATGGTGACGGCGCTCCTCTCACTCCTCATGGGGAGGCCCGTGCCGGAAAACCTCGGCATGACGGGAGAGCTGACGCTGACGGGGCGCATTCTTCCGATCGGCGGGTTAAAAGAAAAGCTGATCGCCGCGAGGCGCTCAAAGCTCACGGTGCTGATTTTCCCGAAAGAAAATCTGCGCGACTACGACGAGCTGCCCGATTTTTTGAAAAAGGGTCTCGATGTCCACTTCGTCGAATATTACGACGAGGTATTTCCGATCGTATTCCCCCAGGAGAAAAAACATGCTCAACCCAAAAAGCCGGCCGTGGCTCGAAAAAAAGTTCGTCGATCCAAAGCATCTTGAAGAGGTTCGCCAGAAAGGGCTTACCCTGGCTACGCTCAACGGCTCTTTCGACCTGATGCACGCGGGGCATCTCTACATGATCCACCAGGCGTCGCTCCAGGCAGACCGTCTGCTCGTCCTCCTCAATAGCGACGATTCGATCCGTCGCTACAAAAGTCCGCTCCGTCCGATCGTCTCTTTGCAATACAGATTGGAAATGATGGCCGCGCTCGAGTTTGTCCACTTCGTTTCCTATTTTGAGGAGACCGACCCGTGCACCGTCCTTGAGAGGATCCGGCCCGACGTCCACGTGAACGGCGCCGAGTATGGAGCCGATTGCGTCGAAGCAAGGGCGGTCGCAAAAATGGGCGCCCGGCTTCACCTTGTCGATCGGATTCCGACGCTGGCTACCACCACGCTCATTGAGAAGATCCGCCAATGCGTTTGATCGGAACTGTTCCCAACGAATCCCAGGCGCGCCGCTTCAGCGCGTATCTCCTTGAGCGGGGGATTGAAAACCGGTGCGAGGCATCTCCCGACCATTGCCAGATCTGGGTTGCCGATGAAGACCGCCTGGCCGAAGCGGCGGAGGAGCTGAAGCAATTTTGCGCCAATCCGTCCGATCTCCGCTACAACAGTGCCGAGCCGATCGAAGAAGGGGAGCTGCCGGAGCCGAAGATCGGGAAAAAGGCGCCGCTTACAGTGCTTCTTTTGGCGATTTGCCTCTTTGTCTATGTGCTCAACTTTTTTCAGGAGCTGTCTCAGGAAAAAGAAGCTCCGCCGCTCTCGACGCCGGTGCAGGAGGCCCTCGTCTATGATCTTCCGACCGCCCCTTATTGGCACGGCCTCTACGACATCGTATCCTTCAAGCTCAAGGGAGAAGACACCTCCGGGATCGAAGGGCCTTTGTTTGTCCAGATCAGGAAAGGGGAACTCTGGCGGCTGGCATCGCCGTCGATCCTTCACCTGAGCTTTCTCCATATCCTCTTCAACATGGTTTGGCTTTGGGTGCTCGGGCGGCCGATCGAAGAGAGGATCGGGTTTTTCCGCCTCCTCTCTTTGACCCTTCTGCTCGCCGTGGTGACGAATACGGCGCAATATCTGATGAGCGGCCCTCTTTTTCTTGGTTTTTCCGGCATTGTGACGGGATGGGCCGGCTTTATCTGGATGCGCGAGAAAATCGCCCCTTGGGAAGGATATCCGGTCCATCGTTCGACGATCCTGTTTCTTGCGATCTTCATTTTTGCGATGCTCGGCCTTCAGATCGTCTCGTTTTTTCTGGCTGTCTTTACGCCGATCACGTTCCCGGTTGCGCTGGCCAATACAGCCCACATCGTCGGATTTGTCATGGGGGCGATCTTCGGACGCTTCCCCTGCTTTGCTCGGAGAGTGCGATGAGCGTGCGCGACATTACGATCCTCGGCTGCTCAAGCCAGCAGCCGACGCGCCACCGCAATCACGGCGCGTATCTTATCCGCTGGAATGACGAGGGTATCCTCATCGACCCGGGCGAAGGGACGCAGCGGCAGTTCATCTTTGCAGAAGTTGCGCCTCCCGTCGTCACGCGCATTCTGATCAGCCATTTTCATGGCGACCATTGCCTTGGCGTCGGCTCGATGCTCATGCGCCTCAACCTCGATAAGGTGAAGCATCCGATCCACTGCTACTACCCGGCAAGCGGCAAGAAGTACTTCGACGCCCTCCGCTATGGATGCATCTACCGCGAGAATATCAAAGTCGTTGAACATCCGGTAAAAAAAGAGGGGCTGGTGGATGACGACGGCAAATTCCGGATCGAAGCCGCGTTCTTGCAGCACGGCGTCGAGAATGTCGGCTGGCGGATCACCGAACCCGATACGATCAAATTCGATCGCGAGGCGCTGAAGCGCTTTGGCGTCGACGGGCCGAATGTTCGCAAGCTGGAAAGAGAAGGGCGCCTCCAAATCGACGGCCGTCTCGTCGCACTCGATGAGGTCAGTCATGTCCGCCCGGGCGATGCCGTTGCTTACGTCGTCGATACGCGCCCGTGCAAGGAAGCTGTCGAGATCGCGCGCGGCGCGAAGGTGCTGATCTGCGAGAGCACCTATCTCGATAAAGACCGCGATTTGGCCCATGAGTATATGCACATGACGGCGCTGCAAGCGGCGGAGATCGCGAAAGAAGCCGGCGTAGAGCAGCTGATCCTCACCCATTTTTCGGCGCGCTACCGCGATCTCGAGGAACTGGGGGCCGAGGCGCGCACCGTCTTTCCCAACACCCACGTTGCCGAAGATTTGAAACGCTTTCCCTTTCCCAAATCATGATAGGAAGACCTCTTGCGATTGCCTTCCTCGATATGGATGGCGTGATGATCGACCGGCTGTATAATGGACGAACTCAATGGGCAATCGGCGAAAAGTATACGCAGCTTCTCCAGCAGCCCCGCTATGCGGGCCGCTCGGTTTTCTCTCAAGCCAAGGCCGAATATATGGCTATGAAAAGAGCCGAAGCGGCGTGTCTCTCCGAGAGCGCGCTTGAGCGGTTGCAGTCGCTCGCTCAGCGCGTAGAAGACCTGGGGCTTCGCCTTGTGTTTGTGATTAGCTCTTCGTGGAGAGAGTTTCTGACGAAAGAAGAGCTGATACAGGACGTTTTCGCCGACCAGCCCTGGATCGCTGAGAGGATTCTCGACAAGACGCCGGATGACGATGCTTCCTATGCCTCATTGAAATATCATGGGGAGCTTCCCAAGGATTTCAAAACTCCTTCCGACCATTGCCTGGAGGAGTATGGGTTTTCTCTGAAGCACTATCGCGGGCGCCAGATCGAATACTGGCTAAGGGAAAACTGCGCAATTCGGGATATCTACAGCTATGTCATCCTCGATGATCTGTACTCTTCAGCAGCAGAGTTTGACAGACACCCGGGCCGCTTCGTCTCTGTAAACTACGAGAAGCTTTTTTCCCAAATGAATGAAGACGCGGCGTTCGATATCCTGGCCGTTCCCATTCCCAGAGAACCGCTGGCCGGAATCGCTCTTTTTTAAAAAAATCATTTTGCATTTATCCTTCCTTGATCTAAAGTTTACCCTCTATCTACTTTGGAAAGGCGGCTTATGAAGGGTGCAATCTTCTCAATTCTTTTGGCTCTATCGACCCTCTTTGCCGATCCACCTCTGACGCTCTACAAGATCGACCCGACGATCCGGGGGCCGGAAATTGAAGCGATCGTGACGATGTTCAATGCTGCGCCGTACTATACAAACCTCTCGGAAGTGGGGATCCAAACGAGAAGCGGCTTTATCGCGAGTCCGACCTTCGCTCCCTATGTTCAAGGCGGGTTTATCCCGTATGTTCAGAGCGCCGTAGCGTCGCTCAATAAGACGCTCCTTACCGTGACCTATCTTCCGAACGGCTCTTCGACAAGGAACCAGTATATCATCGTTCCTGTGGAACAGGTGACCCTGGTAGTTTATTCCCCCAAACCGATATGGCAGCTGGGATTCTCTTCCACCTTTCCCCAGGGGGAACTCCCGCGATACGACATCGACGCAGTGATGCGGGCAGCTGATTTGGCATCGGTATTCAACGACTTCAACACAAACCCGATCTATCAAAACGGAAGGCAAAATACGGTCGGAATTTTCACGACGCTCAGCGGGGTGTTCAATCCGCCGATTTTGGGCGGTTTTATTCCGAACGTCCAGACGGTTACGGCAAGCGGCTCTTATCTGACGATTGAGTATCTGCCGTTTTCGTCAAATGGTCGGACTTACAACAAGACGAGCGCGACGATCATCGTCACCGCGGAACAGGTAATCCAGATGGTCTATTTCCCGAACAGGCTCTATTCAACAAGTGGGTTTTAAAAATATCAGCACCACAATTGATAAATATTATTTTAGTTTGTATTAGATGTAATTTTGTGTATAATTTAGTGAGATATTTAATTTCGGTGGTTTTATGTCAATTAATGATGGTTATTCGTTATATCAACAGGGGCCTTGTATTGAGCGAATCGCAAATGAGCCTCATCCTTATTATTTAGGCGCCATTCGTTCGGATCGTCCCTTTTACAATCCCGACTTTGTGCGCTATAAGACTCTTTCTTCGTTTCAAAGCGGCCAGCCCCTTCCTGCTTCTCTTCGAACCATCCCTTTCATCCAAGCGCTTTTCATTCATACGCAAGTCGGCCAAGAGCCGGAGCTGCTCAAGCGCCTGATCCGGTCTTTGCCAAAAGTCGTCCAAAACCACCCCGAATT
>DAIDLB010000170.1 GCA_027449725.1 Chlamydiota bacterium | reverse complement strand
GCTTGCCCCTTTAATAGGGGGTTTGGGGGACAAAGTCCCTCAAGTTTTGCGTAGAGAGAATACCCTTTTATCCTGTTTTTTTTAAAGGGCTTCTTTGCTACTCTGAGGCCATGCTTTTGGTTCTATTTGGAAAAGTCGTCTATTCTACGGACGCCGCAGGCGAGCCGATTTCTCAGGAACTCCCCGTTCCCGATGTTCCTCCGGGGGAATATGGCCTGGTGTTTGTCAAAATGTTTTTGACGCTGATTGCCCTGATCCTTCTCATGGCCGGATCGTTCTGGTTTCTCCGCCGCCTCGTCAGGACGAGAGGCAACCGCTCTTATGGCGAGCAGAAAATCAATGTTCTTGAAAAGCGGATGATCAGCCCGAAGTCGATGCTCTTTCTCGTCGAGGTCGAGGGGCAAAAAATCCTTCTGGCCGAATCGCAGCACGAGATCCGGAGGCTGCAGAACTGGCCTCAAGAATCCGAAAACTGGAAGGAAACGACTGACGGATCGTTCAACGCGCCATAAGGCTGAAACGCCCTGACCAGATAGTTTTGATGGAAGTCGAGAGTGAAAGGAGGTTCTCCCCTCCAGACTCTTTCTATAGATGCGAAGCACCGCCGCCCTTCGAGCGGCCGGACGAGGCCGTAGAGGGCCGCGCTTTCCAGAGCAATCATAAAGAGAGGCGTTCTGATTGCCATCCACACCCCTTGCGCAAAATGGCAGACCGGCAGACAGATGAGGCGGCCCACGAGAGAGATGCTTGGCCGAGTCATCAGCTCTTCCACGGTGTGGAAGAACGTGGAGATGGCGCCTAGCGGGGCTCTTACGGCATGCCACACCAGATAGGCGGTGCCATAAATCGGAAGGACGGTGGCCGCAGAGAGGCAAGTGCAGCGGATAGAGCTATATCCCTCGCTCGGATAGCGGTGATTGTTTTCCTCCAAATCGATGATCTCCCACCGGCCGGCGATCTCTCCGGAGAGGAGCCTTCTCTCGACATACGCGTGGGTCCAGCGCTCGGGCAATACAAGGTTCGGGGCAACGGTCATGAGCCTATCCGCAATGTATCATGTGGAAAGTCCGAGAATTCGGGTGAGCGATTTTCAAAAGAAAAGCCAAGGACAATATCGGGACGAGGATACGGCCTTGGCTTTTCTTTTGAAAAGCGCCAGCCGCAACTCGGGATTTTCCATTAGACATTGCGGATAGGCTCATAAAATTGGTTTCAGGATCTCTCCGAGAATCAGGGCGCGGAGAAGTTTTTGTTTGCGGCTTGGCCGGACGGGTTGTTTTGGCGCCTGAGGAGGTTGTTTCGGCGGCTGTTGAGAACGATTAGACACCGAGTGCCTCTTTGTCGCTATTCGCTAAAGACTCGCGCATTTCGGTATCCGCCTTTAGGTTGAGATAGCGCTGGTAGTCGAGGACGCCGAGCTGGCCGCGCCGGAACGCTTCTGCGAGGGCGAGCGGCACCTGGGCGTCAGCGTGGCGGATCTTGGCGATATTTTCCTGTTCTTCTGCAACGGCCATCGCGCGCCGCTCTTCCGCTTTCGCCTTCGCAACGCACATGTCAGCCTCAGCCTGGTTGGCCCTAAGGCGCGCGCCTACGTTCTCGCCAATGGTGATGTCGGCGATATCAATCGACAAGATCTCGAAGGCCGTTTGTGCATCAAGCCCCTTTTCCAATACAAGCTTCGAGATGCTTTGCGGAGAAGCCAAAACCGATTGGTGATTGTCTGAGGAGCCGATTGCGTTTACAATCCCCTCGCCTACGCGGGCAATGACCGTCTCTTCGGTCGCGCCGCCGACGAGCTGCCGGATGTTGGTGCGGACCGTCACTCTGGCGCGGACGCGAAGCTCGATCCCGTTCTTGGCAACAGCCGAAATCAACTCCCCCTTGTTTGGGCAGTCGATCACCTTGGGATTGACCGAGGTCTTTACCGCTTCGAAGAGGTTGCGTCCGGCGAGGTCGATCGCCGTCGCCTGCCTCCAGTCGAGGGCGATGTTGGCCTTGTCGGCGGCAATCATGGCGCGGACGAGGTCGTTCACATGTCCGCCGGCAAGGTAATGCGTTTCCAGATCGTTGACGGAAATCGATTTCAGTCCCGCTTTAAAGAGGTTGATCCGGGCGGTGACAATCAAGCGGGGCGGGATTTTGCGCAAACTCATCCCGATGATGTTGGTGAGCGAGATCGGAGTGCCCGATACAAACGCCTGAAACCAGAGGCTGATGAATTTGGCCGTAAAGCCGAAAACAACCAGGGCGATAAAGCCGAACAGGATGAAATAGGGGGAGTAGGAAGAGAGGTCAGCGGTTTGCATGAGATACATGAGTGTGGGTTTCCTGAGCTACAATTAAGGACGAGCCTTCTCCGCCAAGAACGCGGACTTGGGCTCCTTTTTCAATATACCCCGACTTGGAGAGGGCGGCAAAAGCCCTGTCTTCGATTTGCACATAGCCTGCCGGCTTCAAATCGGAGGAAACGGTGGCCGTCTTCCCGATCATCTCCTTGGGATAGACGCACGCCTGAAACCCCTCCTGGTCTCCATCGAGGCAAACTCCGGTCTTTTTGACTCTGGAGAGGGCCAAGCGAATGACGATAAAAAGAGCCAAGACGAGAATGCCTGCGTAAGCGGTCAGAACCGTAAATCCGGGCTGCCTGATCGCAAGGACCAGTAAGCTTGAAGCGAGGAGGACCCCCCCTCCGACGGCCATGATCCCGCCCGGGAGGAAAAACTCGAGAAAGATTAAAATCAGGCCGGTGAGGGCAAGGAGTATAACCATACAGCCGGAAAGCATAGCAAGGATGCGATTTATTCGCTAAAGGCTTTCGATTACAGCTTCTACAGTCTTGTCTAAATGATCATTCGTATGGGCCGTCGACACAAACCAAGCCTCCTGCTGAAGGGGCGGGATGTAAATTCCTTTTTCGAAAAGAGCGCAAAAAAAGCGGGCGAAGCGTTTAGGATCGCCGGCGGCGAGATCTTCGCGGCAAAGGGCCTGTCTGATCCCAAAAAAGATTGTGAACATCGAACCTGCCTTTTGTATGCAGGCATTGAGATTTTTTTCGAGGATCGCCTCCTCAATCGGAAGGAGAAGACGGTCGGTCTTATCCTGCAGCCTCTCGTAAAAACCGGGTTTTTCGATCTCTTCGAGAGCGGCCAGTCCTGCGGCCATGGCGACCGGATTGCCGGAGAGGGTGCCCGCCTGGTAGACCTGCCCGATTGGGGCGAGGCAGTCGAGGATCTCGGCCTTCCCGCCCAGAGCCGCAGCGGGAAAGCCGCCTCCGATAATCTTGCCAAGACAGGTCAGATCGGGCCGGATGCCGTAGAGCCCTTGCGCCCCCCGGAGGCCGACCCGAAAGCCGGATATCACCTCGTCAAAAATGAGGAGTGCCCCTGCCTTTTCCGTTTCTTTTCGAAGGCAGGAAAGGAATTGCGGCTCGGGAAGGATCAGTCCCATATTGGCCGGGATCGGCTCGAGGATGACGGCAGCGATCTCGCTTCCCTTTGCCGCAAAAAGCTCCCGAACCTTCGTCTCATCATTGAACGGAAGGGTCACTGTGTCGGCGATCGCGGCGGCCGTCACGCCGAGGGAGGTTGCCTGCGGATTGAGGAAGGCGGCCCCCGATCCTGCCTGCGTGAGGAGCGCATCGCTATGTCCGTGGTAGCAGCCGGAAAATTTTACGATCTTCGAGCGGCCCGTAAAGCCTCGCGCCAGCCGGATCGCCGTCATGGTCGCTTCGGTACCGGAAGAGACGAAGCGGATTTTTTCAATCGAAGGGATGAGGGAGATGACCTTCGCCGCAAGAGCTTCTTCGATCGGCGTTGCGATCCCAAAAGAGGAACCCATCTCGACCTGCCTTACAGCCGCTTCGACGACGCGCGGAAACGCATGGCCGAGGATCAGTGCGCCCCAGCTTCCGCAATAGTCGATATACTCGTTCCCGTCTGCATCGACGATCAAATCGCCCCGGCCTGACACAGCGATAAGAGGCTCGATGCCAACCGCCCTGCAGGAACGGACCGGCGAGTTGACGCCGCCCGGAATCACTTGGCAAGACCTGCGATAAATGTCAGAAGATCGATAACGCATAGTTCCATGCTTGATTATGCAAACCTTTTTTGACAATATCAAAAATTGTGCGCCGCATCCTTTTCATTGTCGTTTTTCCTCTGAGCGTATGTGCAGCAAAGCTGCACTACGACGTCCATTTTTACGGCGTCTCGGATAGCGCGCTTCTCAAAGCATTGGAAAACACCTCCGAGCTGGTGCTCATGCAAGAGCGCCCTCCCGCTACGATCAACGGCCTTCACTACCGGGCAAAAGCCGACATGCAAAGCCTCCTCAAGGTCCTGCGTGCGTTCGCCTACTACGACTCAAATCTTTCTTACGAGATCCGGGGCGAAGGAAACCAGTTGCAAGTCGCTGTCTTCGTCGCTCCCGGCCCACTTTTTCGCCTCCGCTCTTACGATATCGTTCATGCCGACTGCACAAAGCCGCTTGCCTTGGCCCGCTGCTTTTTTTGTCTTGAAGATCTTGGCCTTGAGATCGGACAAGGGGCTGATTCGGTCTCCATCGTGCGCGCCGAAACGGCCGTCCTGAACGAGCTGGCTCGCTGCGGGTATCCGCTCGCCTACATCGACAAGAGGCGTGTAATCGTAGACATGGCGGACGCAAAAGTGGATGCGGCGGTCTGCGTACAGGAAGGACCTCTCTCCAAATTCGGCCCATCGACTCTGTTCGGCCTTAAAAACGTCGATCCCCGCTTCATCGAACGGAAGATTGCCTGGCGAGAAGGCGAGCCGTTCGATCTCGACCTGGTAGACAGGACGCACGAGCGGCTCCTCAACTCGGCTCTCTTCAGCTCCGTCATCGTCTCCCATG
>DAIDLB010000169.1 GCA_027449725.1 Chlamydiota bacterium | reverse complement strand
AATGGTCTCGTTCGGTCGGGTCAATTTTGCTTTGCCTCGCTGACCCCAAATTCACAAAACCTTCCTGCGCACGGTATAAATCAGGGGCGACTCATTACTGGGATAGGTTCTTGTACACTATACCGCGAACCCTCTAATTGTTGACTGAGGTGGTGCTCTCATTCTCCAGCCCTTCCGGATACGGATGGCTAAACCCGACCGGTAAGAGCGTCCAGTCCGGCAGCGCTAAATCCTCGATCGGCAACTCGCCGTAGCGGGCGGGGTCTCTCCAATGTTTCGGAGAGACCACCTGCCTTTCCGGATGCCGGTTCAGATACGCGCCCCACCAGCCGTAGGTGGAGTTCCCGAAGATCTGGTGGCGCAGCATTGAGAAGAGAAAGAGGTCCTCGATGCCGTCATTCCCTTCGATGAAGAGAAGCTCTTTCCCCGGAAATTCCTGGGGGCAAATCCGTTTGCACCACTCGATCCGGTCGGAAAAGATCACAAAGAGCGCGCCCGGAAAAAGCGCCATCGCGTCCCGAAAGAATTGAAAGCCGGAAAAGGGATGCATCCCGCTCCCGTCTTCATGCAGGTGTTTGCTGTGCGTCCGGAGGTGAACGCCTACGGTATCTGGCCCGGACAGGAGCGATGCGTATTTCGATTCGAGTTTCTTTTGCACTTCATTTGAAGGGGCGAAGGCGTCCAGGATCCTCTCCCGGTGGTGATGAAAGTGTTTCCAGGACTGAAAATGGCCATACAGCACAAGATCTTCGCGGTAGGGCACCCGCTCCGCGCTGTAGTAGACTTTTTCCTGGAAGAGTTCTCGGAAGGGCTTCGGCGGGCTCGAAGCGTCGAGCCTGAAAAAAATTCGATCCTTGTTGTAGGAGATCCTGTCTTCTTGTTTATGCAGTTCGGGGAAGACCGGGATCGCCCCGTAATCCCACGCATAAGCAAGGGTCGTTGCGATCTGAAAGAGCTGATTGCCCAATTGTCCAAACAAACAGCAGGTTACATAAGAGTTCATGATAGCCCCTCCTGGGCAAGTGTGTACGACTCCGGCGTCCCGATATCAAGAAACGATCCGCGATGGACGTAGGCAAAGGCTTTTTTGGCCAGCAGCTTTGGGAAGAGGTCCGTTTCGATCGAACAGGCTTTTGTCTCAAAAGAAGAGAGGGCCTCTCTTTGGGCAAGATAAATGCCTGCGCTCAGATACCCCGCCTTTTTTTCGGCCGCCTTTTCCTGGAACCCGCAGATGCGGCCGTCGTCTCCGAAACAGATCGACCCATAGCGGCGCAAGTCATCTGAAAAAAAAGTTGCGAGCGTCACATCGGCCTTTTTGGCGCGGTGATAGGCGGCAAAATCGGCGTAGGAGAGATCGCAAAAGCAATCGCCATTGAGGATGAGAAGCGCATCTCCGGTTGTATGAGGCAGCGCATTGAGGACGGCCCCTCCCGTTCCGAGCGGCTCCCCTTCGACCACAAAGCGGATCGGCAGGGGCGGTGTTTTTCCTCTGTAATGGCGCAAGATCGCCTCGGAGCGAAAGCCGAGGGCCAAGATAGCTTTTGAGACGGTCTTTGACTCCGCCAAACGATCGAGGAGCAAATCGAGGAAGGGCGTGCCGCGGATCGGCGCCAGCGCTTTGGGGAGATCGGGGACAACAGGCGCGAGCCTTGTGCCGAGCCCGCCTGCTAAAATGAGTGCGTCGAGCATCGCTATTCCTTCATGTAGAGGATGGTTGAGCCATGCGATTCGAAGTGGAATGAGACTTCGGGCAGATCGGAAAGCGCTTGTTTCACCTTGGCGATAGCTTGAGTGGGAATGAGAAAGACGAGGAATCCTCCGCCACCGGCGCCGCAAAGTTTCCCTCCGGCCGCTCCAGCAGCGATTGCTCTTTCGTAGATCTCGTCGATCCAGGGATTGGAGATCTTGTTGGAGAGCATTTTCTTGAGCTGCCATCCCTCATGAAGAAGCCGGCCGAGAAGCTCCGGCACTTCGGCGGCCGGCGCTTTCGAGAGGATGGTTTCCGCCTCGAAGACCATCTCGTACATCCTCTCCAAGGTTCGGTCGGAAGCGCATGAGTCGGTCTTGACGAGCTGTTCTTCAAGAACCTCGTGGGCAAAGCGGGTCAGGCCGGTGTAAAAGACAAAGAGGTGGTTTTGGAGAGCCCGTTTGTTTTCCTGCCGCATGACGACAGGCCGCGCGCAGATTTTTTCCGCAGAGAATTCGAAGACGTTCACCCCTCCGAAGGCCGCGTGGTACTGGTCTTGCGATCCCACCCGCTCCTGGATCAGGTCCTGTTCCACATGAAGCGCCTCCTCTGCCAGGAGCTCGCGCGAAATCCGCGTCCCCTGGAGCGCATAGAGCGCGTTGAGGAAGCCGACGGTGAAGGCGGAAGAGGAGCCGAGGCCTGTTTTGGCAGGCAGATCCGCCGAGATATGGATGTCGAGAGGCAGATCCATCTGTTTATATTGCAGACAGGTTCGGACGCTCGGATGTTGGATCTCATCGACCGATTTGATCTCTTCGATCTTCGAATAGCTGACCCTGAGGCGCGGAGTAAAAAAGCGGCTCACCGTGTTGAGGCTCACATAGACGTACTGATCGATTGTAAAGCCCAGCACGGCGCCCGGTTTTCTTTGATAATAGGAGGGGTAGTCAGTGCCGCCGCCAAAGAGGCTGATCCGGAGGGGCGTCTGGGAGATGATGTGCCGCATGCCGCCGTCCATTTAAACCGTGTGGATATTTTGCTTCAGCCAATCGACGACGGGTAAAATCCCCTGCAAAGCCGGCGCGGGAGTAAACCCCGGCAGCTTGGAGCGCATCTTCTCCACATTCATCACCTTGGAGCGGGCGCCGACATAACGGCCGGTGTCGTATTCAATTTTCTCCGGAGGAAAGCCGATTTGGCGTGCGATCGCCTCGGCAAACTCCCGGATCGAGTACTCCTGTCCCTCTCCAATGTTGATCAACTCGTTTTTCTCCTGATCGGCCAAACGGAGGAGCGCGGCTGCAAAGTCCTGGACGTCGACCGCTTCTCTCTTCTGCGACCCATCGCCCCAGAGAACCACCGGCTCGCCAAACGCCTGGCCGCGGACGATCTTTCGCATCAGGTCGAAAATGAAGTGCATCTGCTTGCCCTGCTTGCCGCTAAATCCCTCTACGCCGTAGAGGATCGTAGACACCAGACAGACATATTCGAGGCCGTACTGTTTCTGGAGCGCCTGCAAACCGGTGAGGAGCATCCGCTTGGTCATCCCATACGCAAAGAGGCTCTCGATCGGCATGCCGCTCAGATAATAGCTCTCTTCCAAAGAATATGCCGGATCGTAGGCGCAGCTCGTCCCGATCGCCACCATCTTGGCCTGGGGCTGGTCCGACTGCCACCAGTCGAGGAGGTTCATGTGGATCTTCTGATTGTTCAGCCATTGATCCGCCGGATGGCGAACGCAAAAATCGCCGGCCTGCGTCCACGTCGCCAAATGATAGATCCGATCAAACGATCCTTTGGAAAATTGGTTCAAGGCATCGCGGTCCAAGAGATTGCATGTTTTGCTCGAGATCCCAACGACCTCATCCCCACGCTTTTCCAATAGCGGGCAAAGCGTTTTTCCTAAAAAGCCGCTGGCTCCTGTTACAAGTACTTTCATGAAAAATCCTCTTATAAAAAGATAAAACTTAGAATAATTTATAAACACCAAGTATAGACTCAAGCTTTGATTTAATTAGCAAATAAAATTTGAGAGGTTGTTTGTTTAGGTGATAGGCATAAAAAAGAGGGTGGTTTTTGCTATCCGGGCATGAGAAGTAAATTTTTAATCTGACCGAACGGATTCTTGCAATATTCCAACGGATTTGGAATAATGGAAGCAAAAACTCCAAATCCGATGAAAGAATATATCCCAAGGCTTTTAACCCCCCCAAACGAGAGCTTTTTTCTCCTTGGTCCGCGAGGAACGGGGAAATCGACCTGGCTGGCGCATGCTTACCCCGAAGCGAGACGGATCGACCTTCTTCTCCCGGAGGAAGAGCGCAAATACCTCGCTGCCCCCGAACGGCTCCGCGAAATCGTGCGCTCTCCGCAATCGAAAACGATCATTTTAGATGAGATCCAGAGAGTTCCGGGGCTGCTTCCTGTGATCCATTCTCTCATTGAAGAGGGCCATCCTGTCCAGTTTATCATGACGGGAAGCAGCGCTCGAAAATTGCGCCGGGAAATAGGAAACCTTCTCGGCGGCAGAGCTCTATTGAGATTGATGCCCCCATTTTTCGCCGCAGAGCTGGGGCGGAGTTTTCAGCTCGAAAAAGCTTTGAAAGCTGGTTTGATCCCGATGGTTTGGCAGTCTGAAGATCCTTGGGAAAAGATTCTCAATTATGTAGGCGTCTATTTAAGGGAAGAGGTGATTGCCGAAGGGCTTGTCCGGCAGGCGGGTGATTTTGCGCGATTTTTAGAGATTTCGAGTTTTTCGCATGGACAGCTCCTGAATGTCAATGACATTGCCCGAGAAGCTCAAGTAAAGCGCACGACGGTAGATAATTATTTGCAAATTCTGGAAGACCTGCTGATTTCATTCCGCTTGCCTGTTTTTACGAGACGAGCCAAGCGCATCCTCGTGAGCCATCCAAAATTTTATTATTTCGACACCGGAGTCTACCGCAGTTTGCGTCCCAAAGGCCCGATGGACCAAGAAGCGGAGCTGGAAAGCCCGGCCCTGGAAGGATTGCTCGCGCAACATTTGCGCTCCTGGGTACAGGCGCAGCGCGAACCTCATCAATTCTGCTTCTGGAGAACCAAAAGCGGTGTCGAAGTGGACTTTGTCATCTATGGCCCCAAAGGATTTTGGTCGATCGAAATCAAAAGGGGCCGTGACGTCCACCCTGCCGATTTGAAAGGATTGAAGAGTTTCTGCGAAGAATATCCCGAGGCCAAGCCTCTCTTCCTCTACCTTGGCAAACATCGCCTTGTCAAAGATAAGATCCTTTGCATGCCCCTCGAAGAATTTCTTCTTCAACTGCGCCCTGACCAATTCCTCTAAAACTGAATCGAGAATAAAAACCTATCCCGGGGCTTTGACGCAGCCCTAGTATAATCGATTCTTGAGGTTATTTGGGTGTACATTAAATTCGCATCTGCTTTGCGAAAAATCTCATTATCAAAAAAATAAAGCTTAGAGAAATTTATAAACACCAAGTATAAACTCAAGCATCGAATTAATTTGCAAACAAAACTCCGTGAGATTGTTTTATGGGTGAGAGAGTCTTTATTACAGGAGGAGCCGGATACATTGGCTCTGTTCTGACGCCGCTTTTGTTGAAAAAGGGGTACCAAGTGACCGTATTGGACAACCTGTCTTTCAAGCAAGCGCCTCTCCTTGAATCATTTTCAAATCCCCAATTTCGGTTCATCCATGGGGATGCATGCGACGAAGCGTTGATTTCCGAAGAGGTACCGAAAGCGGATATCTTGATCCCGCTTGCCGCTCTTGTCGGAGCGCCTGCATGCGATCGTGCGCCGTTTTTGGCTACGGTGGTGAACCGCGATGCGATCGCCCTCCTTCTCAAGCACTCTTCGCCGAGACAAAAGATCCTCTATCCGAATACGAATAGCGGCTATGGCGCCCAGGGCGACGGCATTTGTACGGAAGAGACGCCTGTGAACCCGGTGTCCCATTACGGCAGGCTGAAGATTGAGGGAGAAACGATTCTGCTCAACTCCGGACGGGCCCTTTCGTTTCGGCTGGCGACTGTTTTTGGCATCTCTCCGCGCATGAGGCTCGATCTCCTCGTCAACGACTTTACCTTCCGCGCCTGCCACGACCGGTTTGTCGTCCTCTTCGAAGAGCATTTTAAGCGCAACCATGTGCATGTGCGGGATGTGGCCAATGCGTTTTGCTTTGGCATCGAGCATTTCGAAGAGATGCGGGGCAATATCTATAATTTGGGACGAACGGATGCAAACCTAACCAAAAAAGAGCTTTGCGAAAAGATCCGGCAATACATCCCAAGCTTTTACGTCCACTATGCCAAGATCGGCGAAGATCCTGATAAAAGGGACTATCTGGTCAGCAACGCCAAACTCGAAGGACTCGGCTGGAGGGCAGAGGTCTCTCTTGATGAGGGGATCCGGGAGATGATTACGGCGTACCCGATGCTCCGCTCGAACTCTTCATTTAAAAACGTTTAATCGGAAAGGGAACTCATGAAAAAGGCTCTTGTTTGCGGCGCCGGCGGGTTTATCGGCTCGCATTTGGTGAAGAGATATAAAGAAGAAGGCTACTGGGTGCGCGGCGTCGACATCAAAAAACCCCAGTTTGGCCCAACCCATGCCGACGAGTTTTTGGTCGCAGACCTCCGGTGCAAGAAATCGGCGGAGGAAGCCGTTTCCCTCCCCTTCGACGAGGTGTGCCAGCTTGCGGCGAATATGGGAGGGGTCGGCTTCATTGCGACAAACCATGACGCCGAGATCCTGCACGACTCGACGATGATCAACCTGAACATGGCCGAAGCGTGTAAGAACGCCGGCATCGGCAAGCTGATCTACACTTCGTCGGCCTGCGTCTATCCCAAAGAGAAGCAGATGAACCCGCAGGACTCAAAATGCCCGGAGGATTCGGCCTATCCGGCCAATCCGGATACAGACTACGGCCTGGAAAAGCTGTTTAGCGAACGGGTCTTTGCAAGCTATGCGAGAGACTATGGACTCGATGCGCGGATCGTCCGTCTGCACAATATCTTCGGCCCGCAAGGGACCTGGCGGGGAGGCCGGGAAAAAGCGCCCGCCGCGCTCTGCCGCAAAGTCGCAGAAACTCCGGACGGAGGAACTATCGAGATCTGGGGCAATGGGCAGCAGACGCGCTCGTTTCTCTATATCGAAGAGTGCATCGAGGGGCTTCGCAGGATCATGGCGGCGAACCCTGGACTCCCTATCCTCAATCTCGGCTCCGAAGAGCAGATCAGTATCAATGATCTGGCGAAACTCATCGCAGAAGTGGCAAACAAGAGGATCGCGATCCGCAATATCGAAGGGCCCGAGGGTGTGCGCGGACGCAACTCCGACAATGCGCTGATTCAAAAAGTGCTCGGCTGGGCGCCCCAAAAACCTCTCCTCTACGGGATCCAGAAGCTCTATCCCTGGATTGAAGCGCAAGTCAACCAACAGGCAAAAGCATGAAATGCAGGGTCTGCGATTCATCAAACCTCACGCCGGTGCTTGATCTGGGCTTGCAGCCTCTGGGAAATATTTTTCTTCGAAAGGAAGAACTGGGGACTGAGTCCTTTTATCCTTTGAGGCTCGTCTACTGCCACAATTGTAAAACGGCCCAATTGGATTACACCGTAAAAAAAGAGGTTGTCTATACCGACCATACCTATCTGTCGGGGACGACGAAAACGCTTGCGGCCTTTTTTGAAGAAGTGGCCCGCCGCGTAGACGACCGCTTTTTTAAAACCCAAGCCCAGAAATCCGTTTTGGATATCGGCTCGAACGACGGCACACAACTCCAGTCGTACCAAAAGCTTGGTTATGAAGTGCTCGGAGTGGAGTCGGCCAAGAGGATCGCGGACATCGCGCAAATCAACGGGGTGCCGACCCTGCATGACTTTTATAATCTGAAAACAGCGGAAAAGATTGGAAAGCAGTTTGACGTGATCAATGCGGCCGGCGTC